>JBPCMC010000200.1:0-7041 GCA_051002645.1 Thermomicrobiales bacterium | reverse complement strand
GAGAAGGGAACGTATGTGACTCCGTTTAAGTCGGCCGCCTTCCGCTGGCTCTGGTGCTCGACGCTGGCCTCGTCGGGATCGCAGACGATGGAGCGCACCGCGACCGCCTGGCTCGCCTTGCAGTCGGGCGGCGGCCCCTTCGCCGTCGGGCTGGTCTTCGCCGCCCGCTCGACTCCGTCGCTGCTCTTCGGGCTGGCCGCCGGCACGATCGCCGACCGCGCCGACCGGCGGCGTCAATTGCTTGCGGTCGCGGGGGCGGCGCTGCCCCTGATGGCGGCCATCGGCTGGCTGGTCGGGAAGGGGACGATCCAGGTCTGGCAAGTGATCGCGATCTCCTTTGCCGCCGGATGCATCCAGGTCTGCGATACCCCGGCGCGGCAGGCACTCGTGCTGGACACCGTGCCGAGGGCGACGGCGCCGAACGCGATGGCCCTGAACGCGCTGGCCTCGCGCAGCGCCAGTGCGCTCGGCGCGCTCGGCGCGGGCATATTGATCATACGCATCGGCGTCGGGCACTGCTATTTCGTCATTGCCGCAGGCTACGGGGTCGCCACCCTGCTCATCGCGGCGCTGCGGGTGCCACAGGGCAGTCGCGTCGCCGTCGTCCATCCTCCCTTCGGGCGGGCGCTGCGGGACGCGGCGCGCCTGATTGTTGATGTGCCAGCGGTGCGGACGCTGACTATCTCCGGCGTCGCCTGCGAGATCTTCGCCTTCTCGTTCGGGAGCGCGCTGCCAGTCGTCGCGCGGGATGTACTGCGGGCCGGCCCCGAGGGTCTCGGCACGTTGAACGCCGCTACGTCAATCGGCGGGGTCGTCGCGCTCGTGCTGCTCTCGACACTGGCGGGGCGGGTGCGGCGCGAGCCGCTCCTCGGAGCGATCTTCGTCACCTACGGCGCGTCGCTGCTCGTACTGGCGACGACGCGCGATCTGGCAGTCGCGGCGGCGGTCCTCGTCGTGACCGGGCTCTGCGCCGGGGCATTCGATGTCCTACAGCAAACGCTCATCCAGATGGCCGTACCGGAGGGACAGCGCGGCCGGGCGGTCGGCATCTGGGTGCTCGGCGTCGGCTCCGCGCCCGTCGGCAACCTCGAAATGGGCGGATTGATCGCCGCACTCGGCGTACCGGGCGCGCTGCTCATCAACGGGACCCTCGCTGTCGCGTCCGCCGGCATCCTCCTCGCCCGCTCGCCCCGCTACCGCTGGAAGATACGGGCGCGGACAGGGTCTGAAGAAGGGACGGTTTAACCACCAAGACACCAAGAGAATGCAAAAAAAATTCCTCCTTGGTGTTCTTGCGGGCGTCCTCTGGGCAGCATTGGTGGTTCACTCCCCGTTCAGCGCGCTTGTGCATTTTCAAACAATCGGTTGTGCAGTATGATTCGCAGAAGGAGTGTTCCGGCTTCGGCGGCCGGTCGTGGCACCGCGCCAAGTCAATGGGGGAAGCCCGTGCCAGGAAGTTATCTCGGCCTTCTCGTCCTCGCGGGACTCGCCTTCCTCTTCGCGGTCGCCGTCCTCTTTGTCTCCACCCTGCTCGGGCCGCGCCGGCGCGGGACGAGCCTGCCGTACGAGAGCGGCGTCTCCGCGCCGGTCTCCGCACCGGGGCGGCAGCGGTTGCCGGTGCGCTATTACCGGGTGGCGCTCTTGTTCCTCGTCTTCGATGTCGAGGCAGTTTTTGTCTACCCGTGGGCGGTGACCTACCGCAATCTCGGCACCTACGCGCTCGGGGAGATGTTCGTCTTCCTCGGCATCCTCTTCTTCGGGTACTGGTATGCGCGCAAGCGCGGAGGTCTGGAATGGGAGTAGCGGTCGCTCACGATAAAGACGGCGCGCCGGGCGTCATGCTCACCCGCCTCGCCGATTGGGGGCGGGCGAACTCGCTCTGGCCCCTCACCTTCGGCCTCGCCTGCTGCGCGATCGAGATGATTACGACGACCGGCGCGACGCACGATGTCTCGCGCTTCGGCGCGGAGGTCTTCCGCGCCTCGCCCCGGCAGGCGGACTTGATGATCGTCGCCGGGCGCGTCTCGACGAAGATGGCCCCGGTGCTGCGGCAACTCTACGACCAGATGCCCGACCCGAAATGGGTGATTTCGATGGGCGACTGCGCCTCCTGCGGCGGCGTCTTCAACAACTACGCCATCGTGCAGGGCGTCGATCAGATCGTGCCGGTGGATATGTACGTCCCCGGCTGCCCACCGCGCCCGGAGGCGCTGATGGACTCGATCATTAAATTGCAGGAGCGCATCAAGGCGGGGGCCGCATGACGCTGCCGGACCCGGCGCTGCACGAGGCCCTCGCGGCCCTCGGCGATGCGCTGCTCTCCTGGGATGAGGAACGCGGCGAAGCCTCCGCGACCATCGCGGCGGAGGCGCTCTTCGACACCTGCGGCTGGCTGAAGGAGATGCACGGCTTCGCCCGCCTCTCCGACATCACCGCCGTCGACACGCTCGTTTATCCGGTGGCGATGCCCGGCCAGATCGCGCGCGGCACGCCGCGTTTCGGCATCATCTATCACCTCGCCACGCAGCCGCCGGGCGCGACGCGGCTGCGGCTGCGAGTCTTCGTCCCGGAGAGTGCGGCGGTTGTCCCGTCGGTCGTCTCGCTCTGGCCAGGCGCGAACTTCTTCGAGCGGGAAATCTACGACCTGATGGGCATCACCTTCGTCGGCCACCCGGATCTGCGCCGCATCATGCTCGCGGAGGAGTGGGTCGGTCATCCGCTGCGCAAGGACGTGAGCATCGGCGGCGAGCCGGTCGAGTTCAGCCACACGATCGGTGAAATCGCCGGCAATCGGAGGAAAGCGAATGCCTAGAGGCAGTGGGCAGTGGGTAGTGGACAGTGGGCAGAATAGCCCTTCGGCGGGGGCAATGGCGGTATCGGATCAACTGCCCACTGCCCACCGTCCACTGCCCACTCCCCCCGGCCGGATGAAGGTCAATATGGGGCCGCAGCATCCGAGTACGCACGGCGTCCTCCGGCTTGTGCTCGAACTGGACGGCGAGACGGTCTTTTCTTGCCAGCCAGAGATCGGCTACCTGCACACCGGCATCGAGAAGACGGTGGAGAGTAAGACGTACTGGCAGGCCGTGACGCTCACCGACCGCATCGACTACCTCTCGCCTCTGAGCATGAATCTCGCCTACTCGCTCGCCGTCGAACGGCTGATGGAAGTGGAGATTCCCGAGCGAGCGCGGGTGATTCGCATCCTGCTCAGCGAGTTGGGTCGCCTCGCCAGCCATCTCGTCTGGCTCGGCACGCAGGCGATTGACCTCGGCTCGCTCAGTGCCCTCTTCTACTGCTTCCGCGAGCGGGAGGCGCTGCTCGACCTGTTCGAGGAGATCTCCGGCGCGCGGATGATGACCAGTTTCATCCGTCCCGGCGGCTTGCAGAATGACCTGACGAAGAAGTTCCTGCGCAAGTGCGACGCCTTCCTGACCGCGATGCCCGCGCACGTCGATGAGTATGAATCGCTCCTGACGAACAACGGCCTCTTCCGCGAGCGGGCGGTTGGTGTCGGCGTACTCAGCGCCGAGGATGCCGTTGCGCTCGGTGTGACGGGAGCGAGCGCGCGGGCGAGCGGTATCGACTGGGACTTGCGGCGCGATGACCCGTATGCGGACTACGAGCAGTACGAGTTCAGCGTCCCCGTGCGGACGGAGGGCGATGTCTACGCCCGCTATCTCGTACGCATCGCGGAGATGCGCGAGAGCGTCAAGATCGCCCGGCAAGCATTCGACCGCCTCCCGGAAGGGCCGATTTTGACGAGTGACCGGAAGATCGCCCTACCGCCGCGCGCGGAGATCGAGCGGAGCATGGAGGCCCTCATCCACCACTTCAAACTGGTGACGGAGGGCTACAAGCCGCCGATTGGCGAGGTCTATCAGTGCATCGAGTCGCCGCGCGGCGAGTTCGGCGTCTACCTGCTTTCAGACGGTACTGGCCGGCCCTATCGCTGCCACTTCCGCGCCCCGTCATTCGCGACACTCCATGCCCTCGGCCCCTGCTCCGAGGACGGCCTGGTGGCGGATTTGGTGGCAATTATCGGCAGTTTCGATCCCGTCATGGGCGAGGTGGACCGATGAGCGTGGACCTAACCCCCCAACCCCCTTCCCGCGAGGAAGGGGGGGAGGGCATATCCTCAGTCCTCAGTCCTCAGTCCTCAGTCCTGACCGGGGAGACGCGGCAAGCGATTGTCGCGCTGAAGACGAAGTATCCGCAGCTGCAATCGGCCATCCTCGATGCGCTCCGGCTGGCGCAGGACGAAATCGGCTACCTGCCCGCAGAGGCGTCGGCGGAAGTGGCCGCGCTGCTCGGCGTCTCGCCGCATCATGTCCACAGCCTGGCGACCTTTTACACGATGTTCTTCACGCAGCCGGTCGGGCGGGCAATCGTCGAGGTCTGCGACAACCTCTCCTGCGCCCTCTGGGGCAGTCGACGCATCCTCGCGCGACTGGAGCAGGAACTCGGCGTTTCCGCCGGTGAGACGACGCCCGATGGCGCGGTAACACTCTTGCGGACGATCGAATGCCTCGCGGCCTGTGGCGGCGCGCCCGCGCTGCGCGTCGATACGACCTATCACGAGAAAATGACCGAGGAAAAAGTTGTAGCGTTGGTGAAGGAGTTACGGGAGATGCCCTAACCCCCCGACCCCCTTCCCCATGGGGGAAGGGGGAGACGGATCGTAGGGGCGCATAACATGCGCCCTCTCGATTGGGCAGGGCAGTTGATGGCAAGGCAGGATGTCTCTATGAGTCACCCCCTCCCTCGGAGGGAGGGGGCCGGGGGGTAGGATAACCAGATGGCCTCCGTTATCGAAGAAAGAGCGACGACCGTCGCACCGTTCGAGCCGTTCCTGACGGCGTCGGTTGGGCGCGCGGGCGCGTGGGAATTGGACGATTATCTCAGTCGCGGCGGCTACACGGGCTGGCGGCGCGCCGTCACCGAGATGACGCCCGCCGAGGTGACGGACGAAGTGAAGCGTTCCGGCCTGCGCGGGCGGGGCGGGGCAGGCTTCTCGACCGGCACGAAGTGGGGGTTCGTCCCGAATATCCCCGGCCCGAAATACGTCTGCTGCAACGCCGACGAGAGCGAGCCGGGCACCTTCAATAACCGTGCGATCATGGAGTGGGACCCGCACATCGTCGTCGAGGGCGTGATGATCGCCTCCTACGCGATTGGCGCGACGCACTCCTTCATCTACTGTCGGGGCGAGTTCGGCCTGGCCGCGCAGCGACTCAGCCAGGCAATTCGGGACGCGGAGAAGGCGGCCTTCCTCGGCACGGACATCTTCGGCAAGGGAATCGACCTGACGATCACCGTCTACCGGGGCGCGGGGGCCTACATCTGCGGCGAGGAGACGGCGCTCCTCGAATCGCTCGAAGGGAAGCGCCCGATGCCGCGCTCTCGCCCGCCCTTCCCCGCCGTCGTCGGCCTCTATGGCCGCCCGACGGTCATCAACAACGCCGAGACGCTGGCGAATGTCCCCTTCATCCTCAAAAACGGGGCGGAGTGGTACGCCGCCATCGGCACCGCGCCGAACAGCGGCCCGAAAATCTACTCGCTCTCCGGCTCCGTCAATCGCCCCGGCAATTACGAACTGCCGCTCGGCATCACACTGCGCGAGTTGATCGCGCACGGCGGCGGGATGCGCGACGGGCGCACACTCAAAGCGGTCATCCCCGGCGGCAGTTCGGCGGCGATCCTGCCCGCCACGCTGCCGGACGGCAAGGATGTGCTCGACCTCGTGATGGACTTCGACGCCTGCCGCGCGGCGGGCTCGATGCTCGGCTCCGGCGCGGTGATTATCCTCGATGAGACGGTCTGCATGGCCTGCGCTGTGACGCGCTTCATCGAGTTCTACCAGCACGAATCGTGCGGTAAATGCACGCCCTGCCGCGAAGGTACGATCTGGATGCTGAAAATCCTCGAACGCGTCACCGGCCCCGGCGGCACGGACGCCGACCTGTTCCTCGTCAACGATCTCGCGAGCCACATCCCCGGCCGCTCCCTCTGCCTCCTGGGCGACTCGGCGGCAGCCCCCCTGATGTCCGCAATGAAGCACTTCCGCGCCGACTTCGACGCCCACAACGCCACCGGTCACTGCCCGCCGGGTTGCATCCCCTTCTAGGGATTTGAACCACGGAGACACAGAGGGCACAGAGAGGGCACAGAGAGGGAGAAGAGGGGGGAGAAGAAATGGGAGACGCAAGAGAAGGAGAGAGTATCGACGGGAGAGCGATACGTGCCAGCCTCAACCGGCTGAGCCATGAAATCATTGGCGCGGCGATTGAGGTCCATCGTTCGCTTGGTCCGGGGTTCCTCGAATCGGTCTATGAAGAGGCGCTTTGCGTCGAACTGGCGTTGAGGAAGATTCCTTTCGTTCGGCAGCTTGATATTGCTGTCGCCTATAAGGGCCATGCCGTCGGTGCCGGACGGATCGATATTCTGGTCGATCATGCGGTTGTCGTCGAACTCAAAGCAGTTGAGGCTCTTGTACCAATTCATCAAGCACAAATCCTGTCATATCTCAAGAGCACCGGCTACCAACTAGGTTTGTTAATCAATTTCAATGTCACTATCCTCCGCGATGGAATCAAGCGAATCACGACTCTTTCTCCTTTGTGACCGTCTCTGTGTCCTCTGTGTCTCTGTGGTTCAATCTCTCGGGGGTTTGGATGGCTGAGGAACTGGTTGAGTTGACGATAGACGGCGTCGTGGTGGCGGTGCCGAAGGGAACGCTGATTGTCGAGGCGGCGAAGAAGGCCGGGGTGGAGATTCCCGTCTTCTGCTACCACCCGAAGTTGACGCCGGTGGGCGCATGTCGCATCTGCCTCGTGCAGATCGAGCCGACGCCGCGCTTGCAGGCGGCCTGCACGACGCCCGTCGCGCCGGGGATGGTTATTCACACCCAGAACGACCTCGCCCGCGCCGGGCGGGAGTCGGTGCTGGAATTCATGCTGGCGAATCACCCGCTCGACTGCCCGATCTGCGACAAGGGCGGCGAGTGCCCCCTACAGAACATCACCTTCGCCTGGGGGCTCG
>JBPCMC010000199.1:0-20133 GCA_051002645.1 Thermomicrobiales bacterium | reverse complement strand
CCCCCCCCCCCCCCCCCCCCCCCCCCCCCCCCCCCCCCCCCCCCCCCCCCCCCCCCCCCCCCCCCCCCCCCCGCCCCTACGAAGAGGGAGATGCCACCTCCGCGCATCGTCAGGCGAACACCGGGTCAATCATTCTGTTTTCGTGGAGTTGTCGCAAGAGCGCGGGGACATCATCGTCGATGTGCCGGGCGTCGGGGTAGATATCGCGCACCTCCCGAACGATCATGGCGAGGTCGTGCTCGCCATCGCAACATTCCCAGATCAGCGCGCCGGTCGGATTGAGCGTCATGATCTTCTGACGCCAGGTGTGATAGAGCACCATGCTGCCGTCGGCCAGCAACTCGTCGTGGATGTACCGGCTCCGTCGCGGTCGCCCGCCACGCTGCCAGAACGGCAGCACCACCGGCGCCCGGTCCCGCCGTGGCGCGGGGAGACCGAGCAGACCGGTCGCCAGATCGCGGATAGGGTCGGCGCCGACTGCCAGTGGGCTACCGATCACCCCACCGGCATGGACCAGCACGGCGCTCGGCGTCGCCCAGACATGATATGCCTGCGCGATCACGCTTGCCGTATCGGAAACGACATGGAGACACCCCTCGGCGGTAAGCAGCGAGCGACTTTCTTCGGTCACGTCGCAGCACACGCACGCGACCGTGACGGCCGCCGCATGGGCGCGCTGCCAGGAGACGATGTCGGGGAGCAGATCGAGGCACGCCGGGCTTTCCGCCTTCCAGAAGAGAAGCAAGACTGGCGGACCCGTCGCGCGTAGGGCATCGAGGGATTCCTGCTTGCCGCGCTCGCCCGGCAGCGAGAATGCGGGGGCCGGGACGCCAACCGGCAGCCCCTCGATGATCGCCTGCTCGGGCGCGTCATCCGGCACGACCGCTCGCTGTTCGAGTGCGTCGATGCGGGCACGCAACCGTGCCATGTCGCCGCGTAGCGCGGCTACGAGCCAGCAAAGCGCCACAAGGGCGATGAGCGCGATGAGCAGGAGCAAGACATCGACAACACTCACGCCACACCCCGCGCCGCACTCATCTCACCGGCCCTCCCACAAGGGGCGACGCCGCGTAGCGCGTTGTTTGTCTTCTTCATATCGCCGAATGAAGATCGCCGTCGTCGTACGATGATCCTTCCCTGATCGGGCTGCGCCGCATGACATATGTTCCCCAGCGAGAGCGTTTCGCTGAACAGCGATGCCACGCCATTCCTGCCATCCACCGACAGCGACCTTTGCACCGGTCCGTATCTATGCCACGCCCGCCGGGCCGGGTGGCCCGACCGGGCCGGGTGGCCCGGACGGCCCCCTCGGCCCGATCGGCCCGGTCAGTCCCCTCGGGCCCGTTGCGCCATCTGCCCCGGTTGGTCCCGTCGGCCCCGTTGGGCCATCCAGACCGATTGCGCCGGTCGGCCCCGCCGGTCCCGTTGCACCGAGCAGTCCGGGTGCGCCGGCCGGTCCGGTAGCGCCAGTCGGTCCGGTCGGTCCTGGTATGCCGAGCCCTGTCCCTGCCGGCCCGGTTGCGCCGGTTGCCCCCGTCGCGCCCGTCGCCCCCATTGGGCCAGCGGGGCCAGCGGGGCCAGGAGGGCCGGCGATGCCTGTCGGCACCGGAGAGGCGCCGACTGCGGAGGCGCTCCCGATCACCGCCAGGACCGGCGCCGCGTACGCCCCGGTTTTCAGCGCGCCCTTCAGCAAGTGCCGCCGTGAGAGACCCTGCCGCCGCGAAGTCGAATCGTCCCCCATACATCCCTCGCTTAATGTGCGCGCCCGCCGCCAAAACGCTGGCTCAGTATTGTACGATACTCTAGCAGTTTTCCTGGCGACCGTACAGATGAAATGATTGCGCTTCGCATGACTGACACGCGGCGGTCATGCTATCGTTGCGGGCGACGCGTGCCACGCGCAGTTCTCGCGCGGCGACTCCAAGCGATGAGGGGTGTCCATGACCGTTTCGGTCGCGATCATCGTCAAGAATGGGGAGCGGACGCTCGGGCGTTGCCTCGATAGCCTCGATGGGCAGGTGGATGAGATCGTCGTCGTGGATACCGGCTCGGACGACGCGACACGCGCGATCGCCCGGCGCTACACGGAAAACATCCACGACTTCGCGTGGTGCGACGATTTCGCCGCCGCCCGCCAGTTCGCCTTCGACCGGGCAACGAGCGACTGGGTGATGTGGGTCGACGCGGACGATGTCGTAGTCCACGCGGAGCGTATCCGGGCGCTCGTGGAGAACGCCCCGGCGGAGATCGCGGGATTTTACTGGCGCTACGTCATCGACTGGGACGCGGGCGGGAACCCCCGCTGCGTCTATTGGCGGGAGCGGTGCGTCCGCAACGATGGCGCGTTCCGCTGGGCCGGTCGCGTCCACGAGGTCCTGACCGCGCACGAAGCGCGTACGCTGGTGCAAAGCGCGGATGTCGTCATCGAGCACCGCCCGGCGCCCGGCCCGGTCCCGGAAAAGCAGGGGCGCAATCTGCGCATCCTCGAAGCGGAGTACGCGGAAAGCGAGGGGGCCCCATCGACGCGCCTCCTCTTCTATCTCGGGCGCGAGTACGCCGACGCCGGCAATTACCCGCGCGCCATCGAGATTCTCGAACACTATTTGCGTCTCGCCACCTGGGACGATGAGCGCTACCTCGCCCAGACTCGAGTGGCGGATCTCGAGCGGGCGCGCGCAAACTACGCGCTGGCCATCGACGCCGACCTCCGCGCGCTGAAAATCTGCCCGCGCTGGCCGGATGCGTACTTCGGCCTGGCCGAGACCTACTATTTCCTCGAAGACTGGCCGAAAGTCGTCCACTGGACGGAGATCGGCCGTTCAATGCCCCTGCCCGACACGATGCTCTTCACAAACCCGCTGGATTATCGCTACAACTGGATCATCTACTACACGAATGCGCTCCATCGCGTCGGGCAGACCGAGCAGGCGCTCGCGTGGACACGCCACGCGCTCGAAATCGCCCCGGATGATGCGTGGCACCGGCAGAACTTCGACTTTTTCACACAGACCCTCCGCACGCGCTGAGGCCGCATTGATAGCAGGTGGTTGCCCAACCGAGGAGCGATTCGCTTGACACCGACGATGCTGCCGGATAGGGTCGCGGATCGGTGGCCTATTCCGCATCGAGATGAGCGCCGGCTCTCCCGATCACGACCCTGTGGGATGCCACCGTCGAAGAAGGGATAACCCTTGGAGACGCCCGAAAGCCCGCACGCGCTTTTCTCCGTGGCGCGGCGCCACCACGACAACGGCGAACTCGGGGATGCCCTCCGTGCATACGAACGGCGTGCGGCGTGCGGCGACGCGGGCGAGGAGGTCTGGTACTCCCGCTACCGGATCGGCGACCTGCGGGAGCGCCTGGGGCATCCCTGGGGCGAGGTGCTGGAAGCATACCTCGCGTCCTATCAGTTGGACCCGGCCCGTGCGGAGCCGCTCTATCGCATCGGTGTGCATTACCAGACGGTGGGCGAGTACGCCCTCGCGCACCTGTTCCTTGCCCGCGTTATGGCGCTGCCCGCGCCAGCCTCGCTCGCGGAGACGGAAATCTACGACTCCTACGGGCCGCTGCAGTATGCGATCTCCTGCTACTACGTCGGCGAGCACGCGGAGGCCATCCGGGTAAACAACGGACTGCTCAGCGGACGGAAGCTTGCGCCGGAGCTCCGCGAGCGGGTGATGGCCAATCGCCGGTTCAGCCTGGACGCCATCCATCCCCCATCCCCCGGCCCGCGAATAGCGCCGCGGAGAATCGTGGTGTGCATTCCGTGCCAGGGCCCGGCCACCACGCTCTATGACTGCCTCCACAGCCTTCTGCTGCAAGCGTGGACCGAGTTCGATGCGGTGCTGATTGATCGTGGAGCTGCTGTCGAGGCGACCATGCTCCCAGACGGCGATCCCCGCTTCCGCGTGATTCGGTATGAGGCGTCGACCGACTGGGGGGAATGCATCGCGCGATTCCTGGGAGAGGAATGCGATGCAGACGATGTCGTCATGATGCTGTCGCCCGACGAGCAACTCGCGCACGTCGACGTACTCGGCACAATTCGCGATGCATTCCACGATCCCGACTGCCGCGTGGTGTACGGGCAATATCGGCTTGCGACCGGGCAGCTCGGTGATGCCGAGTCGGCGCCGGATGAGGGCACATTCGTCGGCAAGGGCGGCGACCTGCGCGGACGATCGACGCTCGCATTTAGGGCCGGCATGGGGATCGAGTTGGCCGTGAGCCCGCCACACGGGAATATTGGGGCCTTGATGGATGGGATCCAACGAGCGGCGGGGTTCCACCGCACGCGATTCCTCGATGATACGATGACAGTCGTCTCGGAGCCGTCGTCACCCCGCCCGCCAGCGCCGCGCATCCAACCGCTCTGTCCGCTGACACACCCGAAAGCAAGTCCTTCGGTAAGCTGCCTGATGATCACCCACGAGCGCCTCCCCCTGGTCGAGCAGGCGATCCGGTGCTACGGGGACCAGACGTACCCCAACCGCGAACTGGTCATCGTCACGACAGGCGGTACGTACTTTCGCCGGGCGCTTGAGCGGTACATCGAAAGGGAGCACATCCCCGACGTCCGTATCACGCAGTGCGAAGACGCCGACGCGACGCTCGGGCGACTACGCAATATCTCGCTCGATGCCGCGACGGGCGACGTCGTCTGCCAGTGGGACGACGACGATCTCTATCATCCGACGCGCCTCGCGGTCCAACTCGACCGGATGTTGGAGGACGATGCGCGCGCGTGTTTCCTCACCGATCACCTGCAGTTCCTGGAAGAGACGCGGCGCCTCGGTTGGACCGACTGGACGTTCGAGGGGGCGATCGAGGGGGTAGACACACTGCTCCCCGGTACACTCATGATGTTCAAGGATGGCCGTTTCCGTTATCCGGAAACGGGCCAATTCTCGGGGCGGGGGGAAGATACGGCATTGCTCGACGATCTTCATCGCGCCGTGCGGATCACCGGTCTGAGCGAGAAAGGATACCTCTACGTCTATCGGCACCACGGTCGCAATACATTCTCGCGAGAGCATCACTATCGCATGTTCAACTGCGGCATGTCAGCCGACTATTTCCGAAGACACGAAGCGGAGCTGCGCGAGGCGCTGCGATACTACCCGCTTATACGGCCCCTTACCGTCATCGGTCGCGACGGCCCGGTATTTGCTGTCCAAGACTAAAGGCGGTCGCGGACACGCGAACGGAGGTGGCACATGACCCTTCCACCGACCCTGCTGATTCTCACCCCGGTGAAAGACGCTGCGCCATACATGGCGGAGTACTTCCAACGCCTCGCGACGCTCACCTATCCGAAGTCGCGCCTATCCCTCGGCCTGCTCGAAGGTGATAGCAGGGACGACACCTACGCAATGGCGCTTGCCGGGGTGCAGGAGATGCGGAGCGCATATCGGCGCGTTGGCGTGTGGAAGAGGGACTTCGGCTTTCACCTCCCGGCGGACGTTCCGCGCTGGCATGAGCCGATCCAGATCGAGCGTCGCGCAGTCCTTGCGCGGAGCCGCAATCACCTCCTCTTTCATGCACTCGACGACGAGGAGTATGTGCTCTGGCTCGATGTGGATGTCGTCGAATACCCCGTCGACATCATCGAACGGCTGCTCGCGAGCGGCCGGGAGATCGTCCAGCCGCATTGCGTACTGGAATATGGCGGCGAAACATTCGACACAAATGGCTGGCGCGATCAGGGACGCTGGCATTTGGACGACATGCGGGACGAGGGTTCCGTCGTCCCACTCCACGCCGTCGGGGGCACGATGCTGCTGGTCAAGGGGGATGTGCACCGCGACGGCTTGATCTTTCCGCCATTCCCCTACGGGACAGGGAATGCATATATCCGCGAAGGACGGGGAGAAGTCGAAACGGAGGGCCTCGGCTGCATGGCCCGTGACATGGGATACACATGCTGGGGAATGCCGAATCTGGAAATCCGGCACGGGGCGTGGTAAGCGCCGGCTCACCGGGAGGATTGTGTGCTCGATCGGCTCAAAGTTGTCGGGTCCTATACGGGGTGGAGCGGCTACGACACGCACACGCGCGAATTTGTGCGCGGATTCGTCCGCCTGGGGATGAAGGTGCAACTGATCAATGTGGCAGGCTGGTCTACCGAACTGCCACCGGAACAGCGCGAAGCCAGACTCTTCGATCGCTTGGTCACGCCCGTCGACGCCGATACCGTGCTGCACTTCACCATACCCCCCGATACGCGCCCCGTCCCCGCCCTGCGGAACTTCAATTACACCATGTTCGAGGCCGATGGCATCCCGGAGGAGTGGGTGCTCCACGCGATACCGCAACGCCTGATCGTCGTGCCGACGGAATCCTCTCGACAGGCATGGGTCAACTCCGGCGTGCCGGAGAGGAAGGTGCGCGTCTCGCCCCTCGGGGTGGATGGTCACTTCTTCAACCTACCGAGCACGCCCCTCCCGCTCACCGATCCGCAGGGCCGTCCGGTTGCGTCCTATCGCGCGCGCTTCCTGCACCTCGGCGAGATTCGCCCGCGCAAGAACCAACTCGGCTTGCTGCGGGCATGGATGAAGGCGACGACGCCGCGCGACGACGCGATCCTGATTATGAAGCTCTCGGCTTTTCAACCGCGCGCGCGCAGTTCGAAGGCGACCTCGCGGAGATACTGGCGCTGGCGGACGTGTCGCTTGAGAAGGCCGCGCCCGTCGTCTTCCTCACCGACCTCCTGACGCGGGAACAAGTACGCGCCCTGTACCGGACGGCGACACACTACATTTCGCTCTCGCACGGGGAAGGCTGGGACATGTGCATGATGGAGGCGGCGGCCTCCGGTTTGGGGCTCATCGCCCCGGCGCACAGCGCATACCTGCACTATCTGGGTGCGAGCGAAGCGGCCTTCATCCCCGCCACGCTCGCGCCGGCCACCTTCGCGGGGCGCATGGGGGTCGAGGACGCCATCTTCTTCGACGGCCTGTCATGGTGGCATCCCGATGAGGATGCGGCGGTCGAGATCATCCGGCGGATTGTCCGCGAGGGTTGGCAGGCAGATGTATCGCCGCAACAAAGGATCGTGGCGGAGTACACCTGGGAGAACGCGGCCCGCGCGCTGCAAGCGATCCTCTCGCACTGACCTCGCGTACCGAATCAACGCATTGCGGCGATATGCCGACCGCCCCCGCACGTTGTACTACGACGAATACTGGACGAAGCCAGGCGTAGGGCGGTGATTCATGCCCTGACCCGACTGGCACGATGATTCCCCTTCCTCTACCGTCACCGGACGCCCTGTGCTATCGTGCCGACAACGCAGCATCTGGCCGTGAAGCAGCGGGAGGGGAAAGCCGTGGCGATGCGTCTCGAAGCGCGCGATCTTGCAGCAGCCATTCCGAGTCATACGGACACGATGCACCTCGACGGCCTCAGCGCGGCGGTGGAGGTCGTGCGCGATTCGCTCGGCATCCCGCATATCCGCGCCGGGTCGGTGCACGACGCATTTTTCGCGCAAGGATACGTCCATGCGCAGGACCGGCTCTGGCAGATGGAATACGACCGCCGCCGCGCGCTCGGCCGCTGGGCGGAAGTCGCCGGTCAGACGGGATTGGAGCACGATCTCTTGATGCGCCGCCTCCGCCTCGGTGCGAGCGCGCAGGCCGATTACGCCGCCTTCGACGCCGGGACGCGGGCGATGTTCGACGCCTACACGGCGGGCATCAACGCCTTCATCGAGACGACTCCCGTTTTGCCCGTCGAATTCAGCCTCACCGAGACGTGGCAGTGCGCCGCCGTCTACAAGGTGCGGCATGTCCTGATGGGCGTCTGGGGGCAGAAGTTGTGGCGGGTGCGGCAACTGCGCGCGGGCGGGCCGGACTTGCTGCTGAAACTGCGCGCGGGCGCGGCCGTCCCCGGCCCGCTGATTATCCCGCCCGGCATGGAGTACTCCAACGTGCCCGACGGCGCGGACGAACTCCACGCCGCCGCCGATGCGATGGCGGGCGCGTGGGACACGGGCACCGGCAGCAACAGTTGGGCCGTCCACGGCTCCCGTACCGCCTCCGGCAAGCCGCTCCTCTGCGGCGACTCGCACCGCGCGCTCGACACGCCGAGCGTCTATTACCAGAACCACCTCGTTTGCCCGGATTTCGATGTGATCGGCTTCTCCTTCGGCGGCGTGCCCGCCTTCCCGCACTTCGCGCATAATGCGGATGTCGCGTGGTGCATCACGCACGCCTCCGCCGACTATCAGGACCTCTACGTCGAGCGGTTCGCGCCCGGCGACCCGACGCGCTACGAATACAAAGGCGCGTGGCAGACGGCGGAGCGGTACCGCGAGACCGTCCAGGTGCGCGGCGGCGAGTCCGTGCTGGTCGATATCACCGTGACGCGGCACGGCCCGATCGCCGTCGGCGACCCCACCGAAGGATACGCGCTGGCGATGCGCTATAGCGCGACGACCGGGCCAAACGCCGGCTTCGGCACCTTCCTGCCGATGCTCACGGCAACGAGCGTCGCGGACCTCGACGCGAAGATGGCCGACTGGGTGGACCCGTGCAACAACCTCCTGATGGCGGACCGGCACGGTACGATCGGCTACCTGACGCGCGGTGAAATCCCCTTGCGCAGCAGCGCGAACTTCTGGCTGCCCGTCCCCGGCTGGACGGGCGAGCACGAATGGCTCGGCCGCATCCCGCACGAGGACCTGCCGCGCATGACGAACCCGGAGGCGGGATTCTTCGCCACCGCCAACAATCGCATCGTCGGCGACGACTATCCGTATCCGATCTGCCTCGACTTCGCGCCGCCCTACCGCGCCAAGCGCCTCACCGACCGCCTCGGTGAAACGACGGGTGCGACGTTAGAGGATATGGCGACCATCCACGCCGAAAAATTGTCCATCCCCAGCCGCGTCTTCGCCGGATTGCTCGATCAGGTCGCACCGCGCGACGAGCGTGCAGCGGCGGCGAAAGCGCAATTGCAGGCGTGGGACGGCGTGATGGCGCCGGAGAGCGTGCCTGCCGCCATTTACGCCGTCTGGCGCGAGCAGACAATCAGCGTCGTGATGGAAGGACCGGCGTTGCGCGCCCTCGCGGAAACGCCCTCC
This sequence comes from Thermomicrobiales bacterium, assembly GCA_051002645.1. GTDB lineage: Bacteria > Chloroflexota > Chloroflexia > Thermomicrobiales > JALYUS01 > JALYUS01. The sequence goes on along the minus strand of JBPCMC010000199.1, from coordinate 11,051 downwards.
GCCGTGCCGATCGCCGCGATGCCGCTCGCCTCCCGCCTGCGTACAACCGTGCTGGCGCTCATGCAGGCGGACGACACGACACTGCTGCCCGAGGGCGAGACATGGGCATCGGTCCTCTCCACCGCTCTCCAACGCGCGGCGGAGTGGCTTACTGCGGCCTGCGGCCCGGACATGGCGGCGTGGCAGTGGAGCAGCATCCACCGGACGAACCCGCAGCATACCCTCTCCGCCACTTTCCCCGATCTCGCCGCGACGCTGAATCCACCCTCGGTCGGCGTCGGCGGGGACGGCGACACGCCGCAGTGCGGCAGCTACGGCGGCCTCGGCGCGGGCGATTTCGCCATCACCGGCATGTCCGTCAACCGCTACTGCTTCGACTGCGCGGATTGGGAAAAGAGCGGCTGGGTCGTACCGCTCGGTTCCAGCGGTCACCCCGGCAGCCCGCATTATGCGGATCAGCACGTCGCGTGGAGCGAGCAGCGCCTCTTGCCGATGCATTACGCATGGGACACCGTCACAGCAGATGCCGCCGAGCAGCAGCGACTAGAGCCAGTATAACGCCCCCTCCCCCGACCCCTCCGCCCGCCGGAGCGGGGGAGGGGAGTTTGATCCGGTAAAATGGTTGCCATTGCTACGAATGTACGACGCGAGGCACCCCTCCCCCGCAAGCGGGAGAGGGGCGGGGGCGGGGGCCGTCACGCCTGCGACCACTGCACGGCGGGGTCGAGCGGGTAGACCGGGCGGCGGAGGCGCTGGTACGGGAAGCGGTGTAGGTCCGGGCTGCTGATGCCGGGCGCCTCCACCTCGATCACCTTCGTCGCAATCGGCTCGAAGGCGGCGCGGAAGTGGGCGGCGCTCTTCAGGACGAGGATGCGCCGCTCGGTCGGCTCGATGCCGAAGGCGCGGAAGAAGTTGAGGTCGTGCGGGTGGCCGCGCAGTTCGGTCAACTGCAGTTCGATACCGCCCGGCCCATCGATCTCCAGGACGACGGTTTTCCCCCGGCTGGCGACGGTGCCTGCGCCCATCGGCCCGGCGATCGGGAAATGTCCTTCATGGATCAACCGCACCATGCCCGTCACTTCCACCGGCTCGCCATGCAGCGCGTCGTGCTTCCCGCCGACACTGAGCGTGACGGTGCTGCCGACGCCCGCCGCGATGCAGGCAGCGACCGCTTCCGCATCCATAATCTGCGCGACCGCCGCCGAGCGCGCTTTTGCCTTCAGCAGCCCCGCGAGCACCGCCGTCCCGTCGCCCGCCGTGCCGCTCGCCCCGGAGTCGGAGATGTCCGCCAGTACGTAGACGCTGCCCGGCACGCCCGCCATCGCCTCGGCAATCGCCGCGTCCACCGGCGTCGGGTGGATGGTGAAGTTGGCGCGGCGCTCCCAGCAGATACTCGCCAGTTCATTCGCGTACCGCTGGGCGAGCGCGGGATCGTTGTCGGTGACAACAATCGTCGCGACACCTGTGAAGGGCACATCGGAGAAGGGGAAGCCTCCGAGCACGGTCGCCGCCACGACGCCCGGCTCGCGCTCGATCTCCCGCGCCCGGTCGATGGCGATTTTTAGCGGCGATTGCCAGGCCGTGACCATCGACTGATTCGGCGCGATCAACGGCAGTTTGACGTGCGCCATCGTCGGGGTGATCTCGCCCTTGATCGTCCCGACAAGAATCTGCATCGCCCGCGCGCCCGTCTCCGGCGTGTCGATGTGCGGGTATTCCTTGTAGCCGACGAAGGCGGTCGCCTCGGCCATCATCTCCTCGGAGAGATTGGTGTGCAGATCGAGCGGCGCGACAATCGGCACCTCCGGCCCGACGAGTTCGCGAATCGCCGTGATCAACGGCCCCTCACCGTCGTCGTTATGCTCCAACGCCATCGCGCCGTGGATGCCGAGCAGCACACCGTCCACCGGCAGCGCGGCGTGGATACCGGCGAGGATTTCGTCGCGCATCGTCTCGAATGCCTCGCGCGAGACGCGCCCGCCCGGTACCGCGTGGCCGTAGGTCGTCGGGATCAGTTCGACGCCCTGCCGCTTCGCCTCCGCGACGATGCCGCCATAGATCGTCCCCGTCCCCTCCATCGCGATGATGTCCTCGCCACGCACGATGCCGCTCGACCCCTTCTGGAAGTCGGGCAGCGTCGTCTGCTCCCACTGGAACGTATTCGTCTCCTGCGCGATGCCTCCGGTGACAATGCGGATCGCCATGATGCCCTTCCCCTTCCTATCACGAAGTACGATCAGTGTGCCTATCCTCTCATCAACCCGGCTGCGTATCCAGTCATGACGTGTTGCACAAGCGACGATCTGGGCGTATTGTGTACACAGGCATTGTGTACACACTTTGGAGGCATCACATGAGCGTCAAACATGTCGGCGTCCGCGAACTGCGCGGCGACCTCGCCGAACAGTTGAAGGGCAGCGAACCCATCGTTATCGAGCGGCACGGGCAGGTGCTCGGCATCTACGTACCCGTGCAGCCGATTGATCGAGTGAAGGCTGCGGAAGCACTCGATCAATTCCACGCAGCCATCGAACGACTACTACGCGAGAGCGATATTACCCGCGAGGAACTGGCAGAGGCGTTCATGTTTGAACGAGACACAGATGAATCTGACGATTGATGCAAATATTCTCGTGAGCGAGGTGGACAGTGAAACGGGAATGGCCCAATCACTCCTTCTCCACCCAACCTTCGAAGCGGTCTACATCGCCGAATACACATGGAATGAGGCGATGTACGTGCTCGATCGTAGATTCGCGGGGTGGGTACGCGGTGGTCGCCTCGCTCAGGATATTGCGGATGATGTCCTTCGTGGGACCATCGCGGTCTTTGCTTCTCTCTGTACGGTGATCCCAGAAACGACGTATACCATCTATGAGCGCGAGGCACGCATGCGCATTCCTGGCGATCCCGACGATTGGCACACTGTCGCCCTCGCGCTGACGACCGACACCGCGATCTGGTCATTGGATCAGAAGCATTTCTTCGGCTGCGGCATGGCTGTCTGGAACACGAGGGTGCTACGTGCCGTTCTCACGGCTGGCGAACGATGACCGCCACGATGAGCAAGTCACGGGTCGGTTTGGCGCGCACTGCGAAACTCAAGCAACACGGCGACCACTTGTACAATGAAACTGAAGAGAAAGGCGAGTTTCAGGACCGTTCGTATGTCCGGACTCAGCATTCCCAAGGCAGCAAAGACCAGAAAGGCAACACCCCTCGCCACACTCATGTGACGTGCTCGGCCTTGGTCTCGACGAGCGCTTGCCGATAATTGCAGCACAAAGAAGACAATCGTAGCAGCGACAGCGATAGACATTCCGACCAGTACAAGCACAGACAACATCACGTTTCCTCGCACGTCACCATGGGCGTTCCCTGATCCCGAGTCCCGGTCTATGCGCCGTCATTATGCCGTCGGGATGACGGGCAAAACAAGCCGCGATGGGTGCTCGGATGAGTGAAACACCGTCTGCAACGCGCTGACCATCTCGGTGGAGCGGCCGGGCTGCTCGCCGGTGTTCGGGTTGCGGTCGAAGCGGGGGAAGTTGCTGCTGGAGACCTCCAGGCGGATGCGGTGGCCGGGCAGGAACGTATTGCTCGTTGACCACAAATCTACTTCGTACTCAACCACCTCGCCGGGCGTAATCGGTGTGCCCTCGCGCATCGAAGTGCGGTAGCGGGCGCGGAGGATGCCGTCGGTCAGGTTGCGGGCGTAGCCGCACGGCTCAACATCGACCAGTTTCGCCGTCCAGTCGGTGTCCGGCGCGCTGGAACTGGCGCGGAGGATCAGTTTCACCGGCCCGGTCACTTCGACGGCCTGATCGAGCGGGGGCGTGGTGTAGACCAGTACATCCTCGCGCGCCTCGGTGGGACGCTGATCGTACGCGCCGCCCATCGTGAAGACGGCATTGCAGCAGAGGCCGCCACCTAACGTCGGCACAGGATTGCGCGGATTGTAGACGTAGGAGTCCGGCGGCTCGCCGGCGGGCAATTCGCGGCTGAGCGCACCGTCGCCGTTGAGACTGTTCGCCCGGCCGCCGCTGTGCAGGAACCATTCCTGCCACTCGGTGCGGGCGAGCGGCCACTCCTGCTCGTCGCGCCACTGGTTCGCGCCCATCACGAAGAGGCGGACGGGCGACTCGCGCTCCGCGCCATTCTCGATACCTCGCAGCCAGCGGTCGAACCAGCGCAATTGGATACCGTCCGCATCGATCACCGCGCCCGTCGAGCGGGTGCCGAAGTCGTAGTCGCCAATCGGGTTGCCGCGCGCCAGTCCGCCGTGATTCCACGGGCCGATCAGGAGGCGTTGCCGGTCGCGCAGTGCCGCCGGCCCGGTCGCACGCATCCCCGTGAAGTTGTCAATCGTCCCTTTGATGAAGATGTCATACCAGCCGCCGATATTGAGCGCGGCCACGTTCAGCGTGTCATAGCGCGTCGAGACATCGAGGTCCGCCCAAAACGCATCGTACGTCGGGTGGCTGGCCCAGTTGTCGTAGTAGGGCGCGAACTCGCGGAGGATGTCGTGCCCCGCCAGCGGCAGGCGGGTGAACTCCGTCGGCAGGTTGTCCGCGCCGGTGAGGAGGGCCTGAAAGGTCGCCTCGGCGGCAGGGTCCTCTTTGCGCTTGCGGAGGACGGTATTGAGAGCCAGCGCGCCCATCGTCCATGAGAGATTGAAGCCGAGTTCGAACGCGCCTCCCTGATAGGCCCACCCGGCGTGATAATCGGCGGCGGTGATCGCTGGGGCCATCGCTTTCAGTGCCGGGTGGCCGCTGATCGCCGCCTGCCACTGCGTCAGTCCGACGTACGAGCCGCCGAACATGCCCACGTCGCCGTTGCACCATGGCTGGGCGGCGAGCCATTCCAGCGTGTCGTAGCCGTCCTGCCGCTCGTTGACGAAGGCATCGAACCGCCCCTCGGACTCGAACCGCCCGCGTACATCCTGCACGACGACCGCGTAGCCGCTCCCTGCCGCCCGGAGGGTGAATGGCGACCCTCCATTCTGCTTATCATACGGCGTCCGTTGCAGGAGCGCCGGATACGGCCCCGGTCCGGACGGTCGGTAGACATCGGCGAAAAGCACGACCCCGTCACGCATCGGCACCGGCACATTGCGATCCACACTGAGCGACAATCGTTCCGCCACCCGCGACCTCCTCCACACTACGTATTTCCACGTTGCCGCATCCTAACACGCGCGGTGCGGGGAAGAAACCTTAACCACAGAGACACAGAGGACACAGAGAGGGAACGGAGGAAGAGACAGTTTGAATTCCTTTCTTCTCTCTCCTCCCTATCTCTGTGTCCTCTGTGCCTCTGTGGTTAAGCATCTCCCGGTCAGGCGGCGAGGAGGGAGCGGCTGCGGGAGACGACAGCGGCCATCAGGATGAGGGCGAGGAGGGACATGCCGGTGATCGTCCAAGTCGCGCCGATAGTGGCACTGAGGACGCCGGTGAGGAGGATACCGAAGGGGCCAACGCCGATCGCCATCGCCAGCATCCCCATCGCGCGGGCGCGCATTTGCACCTCGACCATATTGAGGATGAGGACGGGCTGCATCGCGCCAAACATGCCGGAGCAGAGGCCAAGCGTCACCTGCGTGCCCCACGAGAGCGCGAAGAGGCGCGACATCGCCAGCACGATCACGAAGAGGCTGACCGCGAAGGCGCCGGCGAGGAAAATAACGCCGTGCCGCGAGCCGCGTGCCCGCCGCGTCAGGATCGCGCCGACGACGATCGCGCCGATGCCGTCCGCCCCCGCGAGGACGCCCAACTGCTTCGGGCCGACGTGCAGCAAATCGCGCGCGATCACCGGGAGCATCTGCTGATAGGGGAAGACGAGCAGGTTCATCACGACGGTAATCAGCAGCACGCCGAGGACGACGGGCGTCTGGACGGCGACCGACCAGCCGCCTTTGACGAGTTGCGCCAACCGGACACCGTGCGGGGGCGGCCGCTCCTGCGTCGCGCCGAGATAGTGGCGCAGCCGCAGAATGGCGAAGAGGTTGAGCGCGTAAATCGCCGTCAGCCACCAGTAGCAGAGCGTCGCGCCGCCGACGGCGAGGAAGATGCCGCTCAGGAGCGTGGCGAGGATTTTGTTCCCCTGCATGGACATCGATTCGAGCGAGAGCGCGTTGACGATCCGCTCGCGGGCGTGCAACTCAGAGATCAGGGCGCGGCGGGTCGAGAAATCGGTCGCCCACGCGCAGCCAAGCAGGCCGGTGATGACATACATCTCCCAGAGATGGACGACATCGGCGGTGAAGAGCAGCGCCATCGTCAGCGCCGCCGAGAGGCCGAGCGTCTGCACGGCAAGCAGCACGTCCGTACGGCGGAAGCGATCCGCCGCCGCGCCGAGGATCAGGCCGAAGACGAACATCGGGATCGTCCGGCAGAAACCGACGAGGCCGACCGAGACGGGCGAGCCCGTCCTGACCAGCACCACCCAGCCCGCCGTGATGATCTCGAAATGGTAGGCATGGTAGTAGAGCAGGCTGGAGCGCCAGACCCGCTGGTACGCAGGCACCGCCAGCACGTCTGGCACGAGATCACGGAGCGTTCTTGTCGCCCGAACCGTCACTGAAGCGCGTCGCATCGCCTCTCCGCCCGCCCATTCTCTCCGTGCGAATGCCGCGCGTCAGTATCGCAAGAACGGGGGGCAGTAGCCAGTAGCCGGTAGCCAGAAAGAGATCAGGCGGCTGAGAAACGCAATCTCAGCGTCCCATCTGGCTACTGACTACCGGCTACCGGCTACTCAGGCACCTCTTGGCCGATCACCATGACCACGTCGCCCTGATTGGTCTGGGCACGGAAGCGGCGGACGAGCACGTAGCCGTCCTCGTCGGCGCAAATGTCCACGCCGGGCTCGTCGAAGCGGTCGAAGTCGTGCAGGCGGGCGACGGGCGTGCCGGCCCGCACGAAGGAGCCGAGCGGGACAAGCGGCTCGCTGATGCCGCTCATCGGCGCGGTGACGTAGCGGTCGATGTCGGTCTGCGCGACCACCCGCTGCCGGTCCACCCATGCCGGGACGATGTGCTCCATCGGGCTCGTCAGCAGCCCATTGTGGCGCATCACATTGAGCGTGCCGTGATGCGCCCAGCGCACGCCGTCTAAATCGGTGGAGGCGCCGAAACCGAACTCGCCGCCGATGGTGATCTTGCCCATCTTCTCCGCTTCCTCGGTGAGCAGGGCGGTGCCCATGCCGCTCGTGTAGACCATCACGAAGGGCATTCCGAAGAGCAGCGCGGTCGTGCAGTACTCCGCGAACATCGCCGGGTCGGCGATCTGATGGAACGACGACGAACGGACGATCTCGAAGGTCGAGCCCGCCGCGTGGATGTCGATGACGACGTCCGCGCGCGAGAGCACCTCTTCCGTGATGAAGCGGGCGATGCGCTCGGTAATCGTGCCGTTCGCGTCGCCGGGGAAGACGCGATTCATGTTCTTGCCGTCCTGCGACGAGTGGCGTTGCGCCGCCTGGAAAGCGGGCGCATTGAGGACGGGCATGACGATCAGCCGCCCTTCCACGACATCGGCGGGGTCGAGCGTGCCGATCAGGTTCTTCAGGCCCACCGGCCCCTCGTATTCGTCCCCGTGCGTGCCGCCGATGGCGACAATCGTCTTCCCCGGCTGCGGCCCGCAGATGATGCAGAGCGGCACGCGCACCCGCCCCCACGCGCCGTCCATCGTGAAGGGCACATGATAGAACCGCCGGCCGGGACTATCCCAATCGAGTTGATCTACCGGCGTGATGGTGAGAATCATCAATGCCTCCCTAACTGCCAACCCCTTCGCGCGTAGGGAAGGGGAGAAAATCGAAGCGCACTATAGTTTCACGGCGAACCGTTCGACGACCGATTCATCCAACTCGACGCCGAGGCCGGGCGCGTCGGGGACGGCGGCGTAGCCATCCACCACTGCGATGGCGTTGCGCGTCAGGTGCTGGCGGAGGGGCGAATCCTCCACGCAGTATTCGAGGAAATGCGCCTCCGGAACGGTGGCGAGCAGCGCGAGCGAGGCGGCGATGTTGATGTCCGTCGTGAAGGAGTGGTTGACGACCTCGCGCCCCCGATCGAAGGCGGCGAAGGCGATCTTCTTCGCCTCGGTCAACCCGCCGACACGCGTCACGTCGATCTGCACGACATCGATCTTGCCGCGCTCGATCAGATCGAGATACGAATGCCGGTTACTCTCCGCCTCGCCCGCCGCGATGCGCAGCGAACTCGCCTGCGCCAGTTGCGCGTAGCCGTCGATGTTGTCCGGGAAGAGCGCCTCCTCGAACCAGTAGATGTTGTACCGAGCAAATCGCTCCGCCATCTGGATGGCAGTTTTCGTGTTGTAGGCGTGGCCCGCGTCGATCAGCACGTCCACCTTCGGCCCGACCGCCTCGCGGATCGCCGCGACGAGCGCCTCATCGTAGTCGAGGTCCTGCCCGAGCGGGTCCCAGCCGAACTTGACCGCCGTAAAGCCCTGGTCGACGCACCATTTGGCGCGATCCGCTGTCGATTGGAGCGAATCGCCGAAGAGGGTGCTGGCGTAAGCGCGCAGTTTCGTGCGGAAGCCGCCGCCGAGCAGTTGGTAGACGGGCATTTTCAGCGCCTTGCCCATGATGTCCCAGAGGGCGAGGTCGATGCCGCTCATCGCATGGATCACCGCGCCGCGCCGCCCGTGGTAGCGCGAACCCATGTACATCTTCTGCCAGATTTTCTCGTACTCAAACGGGTTCTCCCCGACAACCAACTCGCGCAGGCCGGAGGAGATCGCGTGCGACTGCGGCACCTCGATCGCCGCCTTCGCCACCGGCGGTGAGGAATCGACCTCGCCAATCCCCGTAATCCCGGCATCCGTCTCCACCTTGACCAGAATCGCGTCCTGCGTCCCGTCCGCCCGCGTGCTGATCTGCGGCAAACTCACGTACACCACGCGCACGTCGGTAATCTTCATCGACGAATCCTTTCGGATATTTGAACCACGAAGGCGCGAAGAACGCGAAGACGGAAAAAGGGAAGAGACACGTATTCTTCTTGCTTCCTCTTCCCTTCTTCGTGCTCTTCGCGCCTTCGTGGTTCACGCATCACGCCTAGAAGTCGAAAGGAAGCGCGAAGGTTGGCTCTGTTGCGTGGTGGTCGCGGCGCGGCATCTCCGGGCGCGCCTTGAACCAGCGGACGAGTTCAACCAGTTGCTCGGTGGCGTGATCGAAGACGCGGTGGCCCTTCTCCTCGGTCGCCTTCTCCGGCTCGCCGAATGCCCCGGTCTCGGCATATTGGGAGGTCCAACCGACGATGCTCGCCGGCCCCGCGCCCATCGTCAGGTCCACCCACTGCCATTTCGCGCTGGCCGGGTCATTGGTCATGTAGTCCGGCAGCGCGCCCTTGATCCGGTCGGTGCGGACGCCCTCGCCATTGAGATGTAGGTACATCGAGGTTTCCAGTTCACAGGCGTGCGCGCAGCCGCCCGGCATGACCGACGTACGGATTTCCGTGTTCCATTTTTCCGCGATCAGTTGCCACCACGAGAGCGTGCAGCAGGCCGCATCCGTTTGGAGATTCGTCTGCCGCCCGACCTGCTCGACGAGCGGCGCGTTGGAGCCGTGGCCGTTGACGAGGATGATGCGCTTAAAGCCGTGGTAAGCGACCGAGCGGGTGATGTCGAGGAGGAAATGGACGAAGGTCGTCGGCTCGATGTTGATCGTGCCGGGAAAGTCCATCACATGATGGCAATAGCCGTAGTTCACCGGCGGCATGACAAGAATATCTTCCGGCGCGAGCGCGCCCGCACCGAGGCAGACCGATGAGGCGAGCCGGAAGTCCACATCGAGCGGCAGATGCCAGCCGTGCTGTTCCACCGACCCCACCGGCAGGATGACCACTTTCTCTTGCCGCACCGCCTCATTGATCTCTGGCCATGTCAGCAACTCATACTGGTATTGCTGCCGCACCGCATCCGCATCGACATCGGGCATTGCGCTCACTCCCCTTTCCATGCTAGCGCAGGCTGGAAAGCCTGCGCTAGCATGTCATGCTAATTCGCAAGTACCGCCGCGATGCCGCGCGTGGCGGCCTCAATCGTGGCTTCAAGGCAGCCGGGCTGATAGGGCGATTGGATCTCCTGATAGCGGCCCGAGCCGTAGGTCTCGCGCGGGCAGAGATAGCCGAGCGAGCCGTTCACCACGCCGAGGACGAAGATCGGCGTGTCGGGGAACGCCTGGCGCAACGTCTGCTGGAGGATGGAATAGGGCTCCTCGGAGATGCCGACGAGCACCGCGTCGCCCAACCGCCAGAACCAGAGCGGCATGACGTGTGTCTCTGTTTCGCCGAGGGCGCGCCGCAGGTTGAGGCGACGATGCAATTTCTCTCCCTCCGCACGGTCGGTGGCGACCGCCAGTTTCGCCTCCAACTCGGCGGCGGACGGGATTTCCTTGATGGCGAGCGGCACACTCTCCATGCGGGCGGCGAGCCGGGAAGCGCCGCGCACATCGTCCGCACCGCTCGGTTGATACGCCCAGGTGCCGATGTCCGCGCCGGAGACGACGATGCCCGTGTAGGCGAAGGTCGTCCCCGCCGGTGGGATCGCCTCGATTGCGCCGGCGGCGGCGTAGCCGAGTTGCCGCCCGTTGCGATCCGCGACCGCCGCATCGCCGACGTAGCCGACGTGCGGCCCGAGATCGCCGGACGCGCCCTGCATGAAGAGCGCTGGGGCGCCGAAGGCGCGCTCCAACACCTCCCGCGCCGCGCCGACGTAATCGGGGGAGAGCAGGTGATTGTCCCAGGCCAGCTTCTTCGGGTGGCACGCGGAGTTGAGCAAGGTCGCGCGCACGGCCCCCTCGTCGCCCGTTACGCGGGCGACGAGCACGGTGTCGTCCGCCGGCGCGTCGGGATTGTAGCCGCACGCCCAGCGCGCTGCCTCGTCGTCCCAGAAATCGCGGTTGCCGGCGAGATTGCACCGCCCCTGCCCATAGGTGATCCAGGCGGGCGCCAGTTGCGGGGGGGGACCCGTGGGGTCTTCCGTGCCGGGGTTGGGGAGGGGGGGAAGAGGGGGGGGGGAGAAATACCC
>JBPCMC010000198.1:0-9450 GCA_051002645.1 Thermomicrobiales bacterium | reverse complement strand
TACCGTCGGCACGATGTGCCGAGACGGACATGCGCAATTTCCATACCTATTTTGAGCGTTCGCCACGGCAAATGTCAAGATGAGGCAAAGCAAATTAGCGTATGCAAATCGCCTTATCGCAGACGTTTCAACTACTTCTTTATGATCGCCAACTGATGTAAAACTATCATGCCTTTGGGTTGCAAAACTCCTCCCGCACCGGCATACGCGACGCGCAACGGTATGCTACCATCGGGGTCGGAGATGGACGCGCGTGAGGGGACGATGATTCTCTATCTCGACAGCAGCAGGGGAATCAGCGCGGCGCTGGTGCTCGGCGCGCTGCTTGATGCCGGGGCGGACGCCGCGCTCGTCCAGCGCATTCTCGGCACGGTGACGTTGCCTCGGATCGCCCTGATGCGCGGCACGGGGCACGCGGGGAACATCGCAGGCACCGTTGCATCGGTGGCGATTGGCCCGGTCAGGCGCGGCACACCATTGATCGACGTGATTCGCGCGCTCGAAGGTGGGCAGGCGCCGCTCGCGGTGCGCACCTGGGGCGGGGGGATGGTCGTGCGCCTCCTGGAGGCGGCAGCGATGACCCGTGGTGAACCGCTCGATGCCGTGCCGCTGACCGACCCGGTAACGGTCGCCGAACTGATCGCGGTCAGCGCCGCCCTCGCCGCATTGCGGGTTGTACGCGTCTATGCGGCATCGCTCGCGGGTAGCAGGCAGCAGGCAGCGGGCAGTGATTCAGACAATGTACTGAGCACGTTGCTACTCAAAGAGGCAGAATGGCCGGTATCCGCCAACGGCGCGACGGATGTCGCCGTGACGCCCGGTGGCGCGGCGATTCTGGCGGCGCTGGCGGAACCGGGCGTGCCGCCGCTGCGCCTCTCCGCAGTCGGATACGGGATTGCGGAGGATGCGCCGCAGGTTTTGCGCTGCTGGCTCGGCACGCCGTATACCTCCGGCGATGGGCCGAGGCTATCCGGCACGCGCGTCGCATCCGCACATATCCATCCGCACGAACGTGGAGATGACCATTGATTGACTTCCCGCCCGCCCTTGTTGCATGGCTGCACGAGGCGCTCCACACATCAGCCGCAATCACCGCTGCATTGCTGCCGTCGCGCTCCGAGAGCCGCTCGTATCGGCTCACGGTAGGAGAGAGCCTTTACGTGCTCAAACTGATCCATCCGTGCCGCGCAACGGCGGTGGCGCACGAACTGGCGATTGTGCCGTATCTGCATGCGTGCGGCTTTCCGGTGCCGGACGTCCTCGCCATCGCCCCCGACCTCCCCGGCGTCCCGGAGCGAGCGATGCTGCGCACGCACCTCGACGGCACGCCAGCCTCGGAGCGGTTCCCCACGCTGGACGCGGCGGCGCGTGCCGATCTGCTGGCGGCGATAGGGGAGTTATTGGCGCGCATCCATTCCTTACCGCTCGCGGCGGTCTACGCATTCTGGCAGTACCCGGAGGACACCGTACACGCACCGGCGGACTGGGCGACGAACTTCGTCCAGAAAAAGGTGGCGAGCGATCTCTCCGTGCTGACGCCTAGCGGAGCGCTGGCGGATGATGTCATCGCGGATTTGCAGGTACGACTGACAGGCTGGGCGGCATCGCTGGCGGAAGCACCCATCGCGCTCGCCCCGCTGCACGGCGATTTCTACCTCGACAATCTGCTCGTCACGGAAGACGGCGCAATCGCGGGCCTCCTCGACTGGGAGGCCGCCCGACTCGGCGACCCCCTCTGGGAACTGGCGCGCACACAGGTCGCCTCGTTTGGCGACGCGCCCGCCGAGTACGCGCGCTTCCACGATGCCTATTGTAGACATATCCCTTTAGCTGTGGACGAGGAACGGATTGCACGGTATCGCTTCTTAATGGCGATGGGCGACCTCCGTTACGCGATCCGACACGCGCCGGAGTTGACGGCGGAGCGCGCCGCGTATGTTACTCGCTTCTGGCGACAGATAAGGGAGGCGCCCGGATGGTCCTAACCGGTCTCTTTTCGCCCGTCACTGCGATGATGGCGACTCCTGACGACGCAGCAGCGGTGCTCGCCTTCGCGGAGCGCGTCCTCGGCCCGCAGAAGACGCGCCCCTTGCAGCCGGATGGCAAAGAATACGATCTCTATCACCTCACCGATGTCTACCTCTCCGGTCGCAACGGCATCGCCCTCGCACGCGCGAAGGAGGGGAATGGGATCGTGGCGATGATGGCGGTGCAATCGTTCGACCCGATGTATCACGTGGAACACGTCGATGATGTCCACGCCTTCGCGGCGGAGTATGGCTACACGCCGGAGACGACCGCCGTCTATCGCCGCACGCTGATCGACGAACGATACCCGCGCCTGCCCGTCCTCCGCGCACTCGTCAAGGAGGCGGATCGCTTCGCGAAGGGTCAGGGTTACCGTTGGGTCTATCGCCACAGCCACCACAACGACCTGCCCGTCATGCTCCAATGGAAGCGCGTCGGCTACGCCATCACCGAGGAAGATTTCTCCACCGGGTCTATCCATATGCGGAAAACGCTGTGAACGACCAATGAGCGAGCAGCCCAAACAACGAGGTGGATCATATGCATCTTCGACATCTTGATTGGGCTCCGTTACTCGCGCCTACCCCGCCTTGGGCACATCTCATCTGCTGCGATGAGACTGAGATCGATGGTGCTGTTTCTGAATTTCAGCGGGGAAACTCAGGCGAGCAGCGCGTGCTCGTTCGGATTATTCACGCGCAACGATGTCCGACCTGGTGGTTGACATACACTTGGTGGGCAGCGGTTCTGCAATTTCCTGGATATTTCGGTTACAACGGAGCGGCGTTCGATGATTGTATTACCGATCTGTCGTGGCTTCGCTCAGATCGCTATGTGATCGTCATAACGCGCGCATATATGCTCCTCCGAGATGAGAATGAGCACGCATTGGCCGCCTTCCTCGAACAGTTGAAAGAAGCGTCGTTGTTCTGGAATACTCCGGTGCGAAACCCACGCGCGCCCGAAGAAATCCGTGAGCAGCATGATCACGAAGTGACTCCGTTTCACATACTCTTTCATTGCGAAGCGGATTTGGAGCACTATACACGCGATATCTATGCGCGCGCGGGAATAGCACTCCCATCCGTTACCTTTCTCGAACCTTGATGCCAAATCTATCGATGTGGGCGGCATATATAAGAGGTGAATGCCATGCGCGCAATGATCGTCGGCGGAGGAATCGGCGGGTTGACGACGGCGCTACGGCTGCGCACGGCAGGCATCGAGGCGCACATCTACGAGTCGGTGCCGGAGATTCGGGCACTTGGCGTCGGGATTAATCTGCTGCCGCACGCGGTGAAGGAGTTGACGGACCTCGGCCTGCTGGATGCGCTGGTCGCGACGGGCGTGCGGACAGCAGAATTGCGCTACTTCAGCAAGTTCGGCCAACCGATCTGGCAGGAACCGCGTGGGTTGGCGGCGGGCTATCGCTGGCCGCAAATCTCCATCCACCGGGGCGCGCTCCAACAATTGCTCCTCAACGCGGCGCGACCGGATCGGCGCGGATCACATCCACACAGGACATCACCTCGCGTCCTTCGCGCAACGGGACGATGGCACGGTGGAAGTCCGATTCGCCGACCGTCGCACGGGCGCGCCCGTCGCCACGGAGACCGCCGACCTGCTGATCGGCGCGGACGGCATCCATTCCACGGTGCGCGCCCTGCTGAGCCCCAACGAAGGGCCGCCGAAATGGAACGGCGCGATCCTCTGGCGCGCGACGACCCGCAGCGCGCCCTTCCTCACGGGGCGGTCGATGTTCATGGCGGGGCACGCGCGGCAGAAGTTCGTCGCCTACCCGATCACGCCGGACGCGGATGCAAGCGGGCGGCTGCTCATCAACTGGATCGCCGAGTTGCGCTTTGAGCCAACCGCCCTCGCCAACCGGGAGGATTGGAACCGGCGCGGCGATCTGGCCGACTTTCTCCCCGCTTTTGCGGATTGGCGGTTCGACTGGCTCGACATCCCGGACCTCATCCGGCGCGCCGAAGCGGTCTACGAGTACCCGATGGTGGATCGCGACCCGCTCGATCGCTGGAGTATCGGCCATATGACGCTGCTCGGCGACGCGGCGCACCCGATGTACCCGGTCGGCTCGAATGGCGCGTCGCAGGCGATTCTCGACGCCCGCGCGCTGGCCGACGCGCTCGCGAACATGGCGGATATTCCGGCGGCGCTCGCAGCATATGAGACGCAGCGACGGCCCGCGACCGCCCGCATCACGTTGAGCAACCGGCAGCAAGGGCCGGAGCGCGTGATGCAGATTGTCGAGGAGCGCGCGCCGCAGGGGTTCGCCGACCTCGATTCCGTCATTACCCGCGCGGAGTTGGAGGCAATCGCGGCGGAATACAAGCAGATCGCCGGCTTCGACCGCGACGCGCTCAACCGTCAGGCGACATGAGCCGGATTCGTTAATCTCGACGAATGGGGAATATCTCGCGGCTCGCGCCGTGACGAGTCGGCGGACTGCCGTACCGAAGACGGATCAGGAAATAGGGCACTCCCTACAGCGGCGATGAGTCCCGTTGCTCCACTGATGCGGAAGGAGAGGATTCACCGACACTGTTTGCCGCGCGGAGGGTTTCGCGGCCCGCATCATATCCCTTCGGGAACGATTCGTTCCCGGCATTTTCGTTAGGCAGTCCGCCTATCAGCGCATGAACATATCCTGCGGTAAATGCCTCTATGTCTTTCGCTTTGCGCGCGATGGCACGGCTGCCCATGACATAGAGCACATCGGGGTCATCGAGATCGAGGGCGAGGAAGACATTATAGCGCTCATCGTGCGCATAGCGGGACTCGTCCGGTGTCATTGTCGCGCGGACATGTGCGGCGAGGAGATTGGCGACAGCAGTGTCGAGGGTGGCGCTCAAGAAGGCGCTCCTTTCGCTCGGTCCATCATCTCGGTCTTCGGAAAGGAACGTAAGTCGTCATGTGCGGTCCCGACAAATTCTACTGGCCGAATGTGCGCTTCGATGCGTATCCGCCTTGCTGATTAGCCGTCGTAGCGGCCGAAGACGAGGCTGGCATTCATGCCACCGAAGCCGAAGGAGTTGGAGAGGATGGCGCGATAATCGCCCTCGCGCGGGCCTTCGGGGACGTAATCGAGGTCGCAGCCGGGGCCGGGGGTCTCCAGATTGGTTGTGCCGGGGATGCGGCGGTGGGTGAGAGCGAGGGCGCAGAGGGCCGCCTCGATGGCGCCGGACGCGCCGAGCGAGTGGGCGGTCATCCCCTTTGTGCCGGAGACGGGGATGCGGTAGGCGCGGTCACCGAACACGTCGCGGATGGATTTTGTCTCCGTCGCGTCGTTGAGGGGCGTACTGCTCGCATGGGCGTTGACATAGTCGATCTGCTCCGGCGCGAGGCGGGCGGTGGCGAGGGCGTCGCGCATCGCGCGTGCGGTGTGGATGCCCTCGGGGTGCGGCGCGGTCATGTGGTAGGCGTCGTTGGTCGTCGCATAGCCGAGCACTTCGCCGTAAATCCGCGCGCCGCGCGCCACCGCGTGCGTCTCCGTCTCGAGGATCAGTACCGCCGCACCCTCGCCCATCACGAAGCCGTCGCGCCCCGCGTCGAAGGGGCGTGAGGCGTGCTGGGGGTCATCGTTGCGCGTGGACATCGCCTTGATGATCGAGAATGAGCCGAAGGTAAGGGGATATAAGGGCGCTTCCGAGCCGCCCGCGAAGACGACATCGACGTGTCCGTCCTGGAGAAGTCGCCATCCTTCACCGATGGCGATTGCGCCCGAGGCGCAGCCGTTCGCGTTGGAGACGGTCGGGCCGGTGATGCCGAGTTCGATGGCGACATTCGAGGACGACGCGCCGCCGAAGACGGAGAGGGCGAGCGCGGGATTGACGGCACGGATGCCCTCATGGACATATTTCTCGTGCTGCGTCTCGGCGTAGCCGATGCCGCCAAGTGCGCTGCCGATGTAGATCGCCGTCCGCTCGCAGATGTGCGGGGTGAGCGTCAGGTGCGCGTCCTCGACAGCGAGAAGGCTGGAGGCGAGCGAGAACTGGGCGAAGCGATCCAGCCGGTTCTCACGCCGTTTGTCCATGTAGGTGAGCGGGTCGAAGTCGTCGATCTGCCCGGCGACGCGGGAGCGGAAGGGGGAGGCGTCGAAGCGCGTCAGGCAGCGTACCGCGCTCTCGTTACGCATCGCCCCCTCCCAGAGCGCCGCCCTGCCTGTGCCAATCGTCGTCACGGCCCCGATGCCGGTGATGAGGACGTGCGTGCGGTTAATCACGGTGGGAACCCTCATCCCCGGCCCCTCTCCATTGCTTGTCAGCAATAGAGAGGGGTGACTCAGCAGGAGTGCTCGGCAATCCCCTGATGATCTTCTCCCCGTTGTGCTCCCCCTCTCCATTGCCAGAGCAATGGAGAGGGGGTTGGGGGGTGAGGTTCCCCTCTACCAGCGCCTTGATGCGGTTGAGCGTCCGGCGGGCGATGGCGTCCACGAAGAACTGACCGACGATGCGATGCGCGACGAACCCGCCGATCAAGGGCCAGCGGAGCGTGAAATCATGCGTGATCGTGACGCGCGTCGCGTCGCCTTCGGGCATCAGGAGCCAGTGGACATCCATTCCCTTCGTGAAGCCGCCGATATGCAGGAAATGGAGCAGGCCCGTCTCCGCGTTGCTATCCAGAATCGTCCTCCAGCCCACCGGAATTTTCCCGAACGGCAGCAACCGCCACGCCTTCATCGTCGCGACCTTGTGGATTGTGCCGTCCGATTGCTCCGTTCGCTCGGTCAACATGACTGAGCGGTAATGCGGCAGGATAATCGGCCAATCCTCAATCGCCGCCCCGAGCGCGAAGATCTGTTTTCCCGGCCCGTTCATCACGACGCTGGTTTCCGTATACATTGATGCTCCCTTTGGTCGAGCGTGCTGAGCGCTGATAATGTCTGCAAGCCCTCACCTCAGGGACGCAGGAGATTCCATAGATATACGGGCGAGAGCAGTTGGCGTTGCTCCCGCTTCGTGCCGAGATCACCAAGAACAAGAACCAATTGCCGTGCCAATGCGGGGCGTGAGCCCAGACGCGGCGTGACGTAGTTCATCAAGGGCGGCACATGGACGAACAACTGGACGAGGTAATTCGCCAGCGTCTTCTCCACGAACGCGCCGCGCCGCGCCGCCAGATACGGACGGAGCATCTTTGCATCGGTCCGCCCAGCGCGCAATGCCCGGTCCGCCGTCTCAGCGGCCAGTTCCGCGCCCCGCAATGCCTTATACACCCCTTCGCCCGTGAATGGATCAAGATAGACCGCCGCGTCGCCGACGAGCAGCACGCCATCGGCGACCGCCCGACGCGCGCCTTGCGCCAGCGGCCCGACGCCGTGAATGGCGCCCACGCGCCGCGCCCCATTGAGCGCCTCGCGCACGGGCGGCAGCGCGGCGATGCACTGATCGAAGAATTTGTCCATCGTCATGCCGCGCCGCTTCATTGCGCCCAGATCGACGACGAAGGCGACGTTGGTCAACCCGTCGCCGAGGGGCGCGATGCCGCTGTAGCCGTGGAAGCCGCGCGGCCCGACGACCATCGCGCCGTAGCGGTCGAGTGTCGTGACGCCCTCATAGTGCGCCATGATGCCGACGCGATGTGGCCAGCGGTGTTGCCAGCGCGCGGCGGTCATGCCCGCCCCTTTTGCCACCACCGAGTGATGACCGTCCGCGCCGATCACCAGTTGCGCCCGGATCTGCGATGTGCCCGCTTTGGTCTGCACGGTGAGGGTCCGGCCGCCATCTTCGTAGGGCCCGACCGCCTTGACGCGCGCGCCCTCCCGCACTTCGATCCCCTGCCGCTTCGCGCCGTCGAGGATGACGTTGTCGAGCGTCAAGCGAGGGATGGAGAGGGCGTAATGCTCGCCCGTCACGGCATGGTAATCGACGGTATAGTGGGTCCCGTTCGGCGCGTAGACGCGCATCCCGTAGAGGCGGTGCGGCGGGAGCGCCTCGACCGCTGCCGCGACGCCGAGCCGCCGCAGAATCTCAATCGTCTGCGGGCTGCTGTACTCGCCGCATGGCTTATCGCGCGGGAAGGTGGCGCGGTCGAGCAGGAGCGGGTCGTGCCCGGCCTGCTTGAGCAGAATCGCCGTCGCCGCGCCCGCCGGCCCCGCACCGACCACGACGACCGGGCGCGATTCGACGGCGATCACGCCGGCCGCCGCGCGACGAGCGCCATCCGCCAGAAGAGGTGCGGCGTGACGGTGATGCTGAGGAGGCCCGCCTCCCGCGCCATCACCGCCAATTCCTCCGGCGTGAAGGCGCGCAGGATAGAGAGCGGCGCGTCATGGCGCGTCAGACGATTGGTCGTCGTCGCGTTGCCAAGCAGCCACGCCCCCACATATCCCGGCCAGGTACGGACGAGGTCGTTGAGGATGACGCCGCGCCGACAGACGCGCCCCATCTCTGCCAGGACGCGCACGGCTTCCGCGCGCGGGAAGTGGTGGAGCGCGAGCGAGCAGACGGCGATATCGAATGCGCCATCGCGGTAGGGGAGCGCCCGCGCGTCGCACGCCTCGATAGTGATGGCGGGCTCATCGGATGTTTCCTGCCGCGCGACAGTCAGTACATCCTCGCTGACATCTGTCGCCAGGACGCGGATGTCGTATCCTTTCCGCCTGCCCCAGCGAACGAGCGCGCGCGGGATGTCGCCGGAGCCGGTGGCGATGTCGAGCAGCGTCACGGTCGCACCGCGGGGCACGTCCATCAGCAGTTCGGGCAGATGGCGCAGGACGACCGCCGTCCCGCCCGCGAAGCGGTTGACACGCCGGATATCGCGGAGATTTTGCGCGAGGATCGGGGCGGGGATCGTGCCGGGCGCGTCCAGCAGTTCCACCGCCTCGCTATGTTGCGGTGTCGGCAGGAGCGGACGCGGCAGTGAGAATATGCGGGCCATGACGCGTCGTCCATTCGATACGGGAAAACTCAGTCGGCACGGTGCGCGTGGGCAGCGCAGACGGAACGATACCGCATCGCGGCGCGACCGACAACGGCGAGATACCATGCTCGGTACCGCCGTTCATGGGAACCTCATCGCTGTCTGCGCTGTATGTATTGAGAGGAACAGTCGCGCTGAAAGGTGGTGACGTATGCTTCGCCGGTTCTCTCTACCGCTCATCGTCGCCCTCACATTAATCCTTACCTCCTGTACTTCGCCTGCTGCCAAGCCCACGCAGGCCGATAGATTGGCTGCGCCGCCCGCAACCCCAACGGCGACATCGACCGTCGCGCCGGAGGCGACAGGGGCAATCCCCCCGGCGTCGTGTCCTATCACACGATCTCCGAGTCCGCTCTTCACGCCGCCATCGCCGTATCCGCCGACACCGCCGCCGCTCTATGCCGGTCAGTTCTGGTTCGGTACCCCGATGCTGTGGACGATGCTCGACGGGAATGGGACGTGGCAGCACCTGCCCCACAC
>JBPCMC010000197.1:0-9299 GCA_051002645.1 Thermomicrobiales bacterium | reverse complement strand
ATACGGTCCAGACTTGCCGCGTCCCGGAGGATGGGGGGCACTCTCTGGGACGCAGTCGCTGCTGCATGGGCACCCGCGCCCTCTCCATCCTCCGTGAACCGTCACCACCAATATACGAGGGCTCCCGCGATGGAGAGGGGGTTCACAGCGTGAGATTCCCTTACTGAACGGTGAGCATCACTTTCATGCCGAGTTGCTCGTGGCCGGGGATGTTGCAGATGATGGTGTAGGTGCCCGGTTTGAGGTCCACCGAGAGGGTCGCCGTCTTGCCGGGGTCGATGTTACTCGTCGCCTTGCTCAGTTCCTTGATCTCGATGTTGTGCGGGGATGGGCCGTTGTTCTTGACATTGATGGTGATCGAGCCCGCCTTGATCGTCGTCTTGTCGAGCGCGATGGCGAAGTCCTTCTCGATGGCATTGATCGCGTTGTCACCGGCCGGGGCGGGAACATCATTGCCGCCCCCACCGACCGCGACGGCCGAGCCGCCCGCGACGGGCGCCGCCGTCGCAAAGGGGGGCGGATTATTCCCGGCACCAAGGGTGAGGATGGCGATGATGAAGACGAGCGTCGCTCCTGTACCGATCATAAACGCGATGAAACCGCCTGAACTGCGCTTCGTCGTCGCACTTCGCATTGCGCCCGCTCCTCTGTTACTTCCACAGGGCCACGCTGCCCCGCCGCATCCGCGTCGATGCCGCCTGCTGAGCGACACGCGCATATCTTACGCCAAGTGCGCCTCATTGCGCGCGACCACCCCCAATTCATTCGTCCCGCAGCTCGTCGCGGGCAAGGCGCATCAGGTATTCGGGCGTCGGCTCATTCGCCGAGGGGATCGTCTTGAAGAAGCGAAAGCCCGCCTTCTCGTAGGCGCGGATGGCGATTGTGTTCGCCTCGCTCGGCCCGATGATGCAACTGGCGATGTCGTCCGCCGCGAAGACGATAGCGCGCAGGAAACGCCGCAGAATATGGCTGCCGAGCCCCTTGTGCAGATATTCCTCCTCGCCGATGAGCAGGTCCACGCCCGCCGCCTCTTCATCCGCGCCGACCGCCGCAGCGTACTCCGGGTAATCGCTGATGCGATAGGTCTGAATGTATCCGATGGCGTTGCCCGCATAGAGAATGAGATAGCACGCCGTCGGCTCCTCGCCCCGGATATCCGGCCCGTACTTCTCCGCGACCGCCTCATAGGGCGGCGCGACACCGCCCCACCACCATTCCAGCACATGTGGCGTCTGGAGCCAGCGGTGCAGCAGCGGCAGATCATCCATTGTCATCCGCCGGAAGTCGATCAGCGCCGGATCCATCATGCCGGCGATCCTGCCGTGTTGGGCACGGGCAACGGTCGCATCCGGTGAAGGCGGTGATGGACGCGACCACCGGGCAGCGGCGTCGCGGAGAAGGCGACGGGCGGTGCGTTCTCCGCCATCATCCGCGTCAGGGCGATGTTCGCCGTCAGGTGTGCCTTCGCGACGAGGGCGAGATGCGCCCCCTGCGCGGTCTCGTCGATCACTTCCGTCACCCAGGTAGCGGAGAGCATCTTCTCCTCGCGCAAGGCGACACTCCGTGGCGGTGCATCGGGCGTCACTTCGATGGGGTCGAAGAACCAGAGCATGTCGCCGTGATAAGTGGCAGGGAACTTCTCGGGCACATACTGGTGGCCCCAGCGTGCGTATCGCTCGGCGTAGACGCCATTCGCCGCCGCGAGGTCCGGTTCCGCCGCGATGGCGCGGGAGACGGTCTCGCGCAAGGCTGCGGCGAAGTCGGCGTGCGGCGGGTCGGGCGCGTAGCGGCAGATGCCGTAGATGAGCGCCTGACAGAGCCAGTAGGAGATGCGGAAGCGCGGCGGATTCTGACCGCCCGCGAAGGGCTGCCACCACTCGTGCGACGGCACGCCGTGATTGTCGGTGATCACATCGGGCCGCCACTGCCGCCAGAGCGTCGGGCGGACGCGCGCCTCGCCGTAGACCGTCTCCGGGTCGCCCATGTGGTTGCTGAACTCCACACCGACCGCGTTGTAGCGCGCCGCGTGATGTTTCCACGTCGGGTGCTCCGCCATCAGCAGGGCGTGGAGTGCGGTGCCATCCCGGTTCTCGTCCGGGATGATGACGATGTTGCAGTGGTCCAAGAGCGGCATCGTCGCCGGGTCGGTGGCGAGCAGTTCGACGAGGCGGAAGGCAGCCGTCGTGCTCGCCACCTCGTTGGCGTGGTGCCGCGCGGCGATCAGGTGCGTCGGCTTCGTCGCCGCCAGTTTCGCCCGCGAGTACACCGCCGCGCCGTCCGGCTTGACGACCTCGATCGCCGCAATCGTCCGCCCCCGATACGACCGCTCGACATCGCGCACCGTCACGCCCGGTAGTTGATTGACGTAGGCGAGGCGGCCGGGCAGGTTCGCGCCCGTCACGACCTCGTCCATCGCGACGCCCGTTGCCCGCTGCTCCACCGGAATCGGCGTGTACGTCGTCCGCGCGGTATCGTAGCGAAGCATCGTCACTTTCGCGCGCGGCGGCTCGCCGGGTGTCACATGGACGAGCGGCACGATCTGCCCTGGCTCATCCCACGGCTCGCCCGTAGTCTTTATGCCGAGTTCATGAAAATAGTCGAGTGTGTTGAAGTAGATGTCCTCCGCCAGCCCCTCGGCGGGCGATTCGATTTCCTCCCGCACGCCGAGCGCGTACTCCGGCTCGCTCACCCACACCTCGACGCGCAGTTCATCGAAGAATGGTTGCGTCGCACCCGCCGCGTGCTGCTTCAGTATATGCATACATAATTGGGGTAGTGCGCTCAACGTCCATGCATCCCAGAAGGTATCCAAGTCTGTGCCGAACTCAGACCATGCATACGCATCCTCGCCCTGATCGACGAGGATATTTCCGGTACAGACAAATACCCCTGCAAGATCGGCATTATTCGTGAGATAGCAGCGGAAGCCCCCGTGCGCCGCAAACCGCCATTCGCCAAGCAATTCACCAGCGGCGTCAAAAGCGCGGGCGCAATAGGTTGGCAGGTTGCCGTCCGAATCCCCCGCAGGTGCTGGTTCTTCACTCGCTCCCCGTAGCCGAATGCGCACCTGCTCCAATGGCAATCCGAGTATCGGCGCAATGATCTCGTCCGCAGGCCAGCATTCCTGCAACCAGCGGATAGGAAGATCGAGATACGGTCCATCTTCACCGAAGACGAGTGGCGAGCATGTCACGTCTAGCGCGGCGAGTCCCGACAACTCCTTCGCCGCAGGCGCAACAACCTCCTCCAGCCACACCCGCCCCGCATGGTGAACGGGCAGAACCGTAATCGTGCTCCCGTCTGGAAAGCGCGTGCGCAATTCATCGCGGATAGCGGCGCGTTGCGCAGCATCTTCGCTTATCTGAATCAGCACGGTACACGGTGCGCTACTTGGCAATGGGAAAATATAGTCATCAAGTTTCGCCAGGAGTTCGCGCTCCGTGAGCCCTTCCCATTCCCACGACCAGACAGGCTCCGTCGCGGGTTGCGGCTCGGCGAAGGTGGGGAAGGCCGCGTGTATCGGCATTTCAACAGCGAGAGCGCGGAGCATCGCCGCCGTTTCTCTGTTCGTCTCCCCCGCGATGATGACTGCCGTGCGGCCATCGTCGAGCGGATGAAGCAACGCGCGGTCGCTGCGGACGCCAACCGGGGCGGCATCGCCAATAAAGATCGGGACTGCCGCGCCGAGATCGAGCGGCGCGCACAGTGGCACCGTCAGTCCCGCCGTTTCGATGCCGAGGCGTGCGGTGGCATCGACGAGCGCGGCGCCAATCTCACGGGATATGTTTTGTGGGACGACGAAAGCGCAGCGCGTGTCGTCCGGCAGGCGGTCGCCGTCGGTATCAGCCAGCAAACCCGGCGAGCGTTCGGGATCACCATTCGCCATGAAAAGATCATCGAGGGTTGGCGGCGGTCCGGGGTCGGCGGGGATCGGCTGCGGCGTCGGTTCCGGGTACTGCGCGGCGATCACTCGCCATTCCGCCGCATCGGGGAGTGATGCCTGCGCCAGCGCGCGGAGCATCGCCGCTCGCCCTGCCGCATCCCCGCCCCGCACAGTCAGGGTGTCGCTATCAAGTGTCACATGGCCTGTGTTCACCGGCAGGGTCGCGTCGTCGGCGGGGTCGAGCACAAGCGTCGGCCCATCCCACGCATCGACGACGAGCGGCGGGGAGAAGCCGGTGACATGCAGACCGAGCACCGCCGCGAGGTCCGCCAGCGCGCACCACTCCCAGGCAGTCGGCGTGCCGGGGGCGACGATGCGGAGGGCGATCTCGTCCGCGTAGCCATCGCCGTTGGTGTCCGCGAGCGGGCCCGCAGTGGTGAAGAGATCCGCCAGTCGCTGCATCATCGGCATCACGCCCGCCTTCGTTGATCTGTTCACGATTGGTCAAAGGCTTGCAGAACGCTTTTCGGGCGCTGTCGGATTGGGTGCAGATCATCCGCAGCAGACATGGCGAGTTCATGCTGGACCACGGGCCGCCAACTTAGGGGCTTAGCGGCTCGATCGCTCCGGTCGTCCCATCGAAGAGCGGCATATAGCGCCCCTCTTCGTGCGGCGCCGTGAAGCAGTTCACCACGATGACGTAGCCCTTGGCGCGGATGTGGTAGCGCACAATCTCCTCGAACTGCCCTTCCATATTCGTGTGCGTGAAGACCCGCTTGTACCCGTTGTAGGGGCCGACCATGATCTTCGTGTCGCTGATCTGGTGGTAATCCTTCAGGAGCGGGAGCAGATAGTCGTAGTCGTTCTGGCGATAGTCGTCGAGGGTGACGTCGGCGGTCACCGGGCGCGGCGAGACATTGATCCCCGCAGCGGGAGGCGCTTGCGGCGCCAGGAAATTCACGTTGCGGTCGGCATCGACGTTCACACTCCAGCCCGCCGGATAGCGGGTGGTGAAGCGCCCGAACTGGTCGCGATAGGTCGTGCCGTCCGGCAACGACGGCAGGGCGCCCGCCGATGGCGCTCCCGCCGCAGTCCCACCAGTCGTCGCGTTTGGCGCGGACTGCACGCTGGAGAGCGGCTGCCCATACCGCCATAGGTAATAGTGCGCGCCGATGTTCCCCATCTCAACCTGGAAGCGGGGGGCGTTACTCGACGTATAGGTGAGGACGCGCCGCTCGAAGACCTGCACGAGGACGGTGCGTTGCTGCCCTGCCACCTTCACATTAGCGCGGAAGGGCTCGGAGATGGCAAGGCCGATCGCGGCGAGCCCCGCCGTGTTTCGATAGTCCGCGAAGACCCCGAGGACGTTGTGCTGCGTCGTGCCATCGTATGCGCCGATCGGCGGCGTCATCGAGATGCCTGCGAAGCCGCCACCATCCACCGCGTTCCCGCTCGCGTCGATCATCATGGTGACGAAGGCGCCGGGCTTGGTGGGGGTGGGGGCGAGGAGCGAGGCGGCGGACGTGCGGAGTTGCGCGTATGTTGGGCCTGGGTTATCGGGATCCCCGGCAATCGGGATCGCGGGCGACGCTTTTGGCTGGAAGGCGTTGTTGCCGACCTGGATCTGGCCCTTGACGATATCCGTCGCAAGCAGGCCGTTCGTCACCGTGCCATTCGTCAGTTCCATCCGCCCCTTGTCGAAATACTGTACCAGTCGCTGACCGCCCGTTGCCTCAACGTATGGCTCCTGCTGGCCGGGACCGGCGCCGGCCAGGGGCCCCCAGAAGTTGGGGGTGATCGCCTCGCCCTGCTGCCACTGGGTCTGGAACGCCGGATCGGCGTAGGACGCAGCAGCGTTGAGCGGAGCGGCGGTGCAGACAACGGCGAAGAGCGTGATAATGGTGGTGAAGAGAAGCAAGCGACGCATTGCAGTCCTCCGATCGACACTATCCACAGGTCGCGACGGCGCGATGATAGCATGAAACGGGCTATGCAGCGGAAGACGACACCCCGTTCGGTAACAATTTCCATTTGACTTGACCCCGGCGGAGGCAGGAGTGAGCGACGCATCCATGCCCGCAGGGCGTATGTATTCTCGGATCGGGGCTTGCCTAACCGACCCCCTTCCGGGCGCCCTCTGGGCAGCATGATCAGTATCGGGAGGGGACAGGCGGTAGGAATCTCCGGCTGAAACACGAGAATGCATACGCCCTGTCCGTGCCCAACCGTCGCCTTGACACCCGTACATGGCCGGTGCCACAATCGCGCCCGTTGTTCCCCGTCGCCGCAGAGGAGTGTCCGCCGTGTCTGATGCCGCATTCCGCATCGTCGCGCACCCGCATCTCGGGCCGCTCCCGGCGGCGGAGACGGTGCGTATCACGGTGGATGGCGAGCCGCTCGATGCCCGTGCGGGCGAGCCGGTCGCTGCGGCGCTGCTCGCGCACGGGCGGCGCATTTGCCGCACGACCGCCCGGACGGGCGAGCCGCGCGGCGTCTTCTGCGCGACGGGCCTTTGCGCCGATTGCCTGATGCAGATTGACGGCATCCCCGGCGTGCGCGCCTGCGTGACGCCGGTGCGCGCGGGGATGCGCGTCGAGACGCAGCGGGGGATCGGCGTGTGGGATGCGGGCGCGACCCCATGACTATGCAGGCGGAACTGGCGATCGTCGGCGGTGGCCCGGCGGGTCTTGCGGCTGCCATCGAGGCGGCGCGGCGCGATGTCCGGGTGACGCTCGTCGATCTGGGCGACCAGCCGGGCGGCGCGCTCTCCCTGCAAACACATTCATACGACGGATTGGCCGGCATGGTGATCGGCGCACTGCTCTGGCGTGCGGCGCATGACGCAGGCGCGACATTGCTGCCCCGGACGCTCGCGTGGGGGTTCTTCGAGGACCGCACGCTCGGTCTCGCCATCGACCACGGCACGGGGAGTGAGCGGAGCGCGATCCTTCAGGCGGAGCGGGTGCTGATCGCCACCGGCGCGGTGGACCGCCCGCCCGTCTTCCTCGGCGCGACGCTCCCCGGCGTGATGACGGCGACCGCCGCGATGATCGCGCTGCACCGCTGGCGCGTCCGGCCCGGACGTACCGCCCTGATCGTCGGCGACGACGCGGCGACCGGGCAGATCGCCCAGTACGCGCGCGACGCGGGGATGCAGATAGTCCGCACCCCATCGGCGGACGATCTCCATGCGCTGGCCGGGCCGGATGGCACGCTCGCGCGGGTGGAGCGGCGCGGCGCGGACGGCGCGCCGCACGAGGTCTTCAACGTCGATGTGCTGGTGCTCGCCGCCGGGATGCAGCCCGCGAATGAACTGGCCCGGATGGTGGACTGCGCGATGGCATGGTGCGAGCCGTTGGGCGGGCATGTGCCGTTGCGCGACGCCAACATGCAGACGAGCGTCCCCGGCGTCTCGATCATCGGGGACGCAGCGGGGGTGGGGGACGCGGGCAGCGCGATTCTTCAGGGGCGCGTCGCGGCGGCGGCGATTGCCGACGCGCTGAGCAAGAAGAAGCGGCCGTTCGGCCCGCTCCCCGTGACGCTGACGCCCGGCGCGTTCCGCCCCCTCGACCGGGCGGTCTGGCAGTCGGTGCGGATGACGGAAGGTGCGCGATGACGGAGCAAGAGCCGATGATTATCTGCCGCTGTGAGGAAGTGACGGGCGGTGAGATCGCGGCGGCGCTCGACGAGGGCGCGCAGACATTGAACGACGTGAAACGGCGCACGCGTGCCGGGATGGGGATGTGCCAGGGGCGCTGGTGCAGCCATGCGGTCGCCGCGCTGATCGCCGAACAGACCGGCCAACCGCTCGCCGCGCTCGCGCCGATGACCGCCCGTCCGCCCGTGCAGCCCGTCCGCCTCGGTGTGCTCGCGGACATGGAAGGATAGCGGCGCGGTGGGCGCCGGTGAACTCCTCGGCCTGAGCGCCGCCATTATCTGGGCGGTGTCGAACACGCTGATGCGCGTGCAGACGGCGCGGCTCGGGGCGGTCGCGGTCAACTTCTGGCGCTGCCTCGTGACAATCCCCTTTTTCATCATCCTCTTCCTGGTCGTCCGCGACCCCGGCACATTGGGCGAGTTGGCGCCGCTGACGATCCTCTACATCGTGCTCGGAGTTTGCATCGGCATGGTGACGGGCGACAGCCTGCAATACCACGCGATCAAGTTGATCGGTGTCTCCCGCGCGATGCCGATCTCGGGCTGCTTCCCGCTCTTCACCGTCTTTTTCGCCTGGCTGCTCAACGGGGAGCCGATCCGCGTGCAGGTGCTCGGCGGCGCGGTCGTCGTCATGATGGGCGTCCTGCTCATCTCGCTGCCGAAACGCGCGCCCACCGCCCCGGTCGGCATTATCGCCGCGCCCGCGCCCATTGTGGTCAATCGCACCAATGCGACGGGCATCACCCTGAGCCTGATCGCGGCGGTCTGCTGGTCGCTCGCGACGGTCGTGCAGAGCAAGGCGCTCGCCCACGCGGACCCGATCACGGTCAATCTCATCCGCATGCCGGTCGCCGCATGCGTGCTGCTGGCCGCCTCGCGCGGTCGCGCGAACATCCCGCTCAAGCAGTTCGGCGCGCGGACCTTCGTCTTCCTCATCGTGATCGGCATCTTCGGCACCGGCCTCGCCAGCATCACCTATCTCGGCGCACTGAAGATCGCCGGGGCGGGCAGAACGGCCGTCCTCGGCGCGACGGCGCCGCTTTTCGCGCTTCCCCTCGCGATGCTCCTCCTGCGCGAGCGGCCCGGCCTGCGCGGTGTCGCGGGCACACTCCTCACCGTCCTCGGCATCGCCCTCGTCGTTTGGTCCTGAGACAAGCGGATCGTCTCTCCTGTCGACCTGCTCGATAGATCCCTCTCGCATGACTGCGAATAATCTTGCGAGATGTCCGACGCCTGATGTCGAATTCGGGCGTCGCCGAACGACTACTTCATACCACATCGTTTCGGTGGCGCTCGATCAAACGGCAACCTACACGGCAACGCACGCGGCCCCGGCCCCCACCATGCGCGTCTGGGCCAGGCGGTCCATCAGTGCGTTCGCGATCCTCTTCCTGCTCCTCGACGGCGTCATCAAGGCGCTCCAGTTGGCCCCCGCCGTCGATGCCTCGGCGCAGCTCGGCTACCGCGCGGGCCTGACGCTCGGTATCGGCATCCTCGAACTCGCCTGCCTTACCGTCTACCTCCTGCCGCGCACCGCCCCGCTCGGCGCACTCCTGCTCACCGGCTACCTCGGCGGCGCGGTCGCGACCCATGTGCGCGTCGGCTCCCCGCTCTTCTCCGTTATCTTCCCGATCCTGCTCGGCGCGCTGCTCTGGGGCGGGCTCGCGTTGCGCGACCGCCGGGTGCGCGCCCTCCTCTCCCTGCATGGGAATGATGGTGGCGGGGGGGGGTGGGGGGGGGGCGGGAAGGGAAGAAAAAG
>JBPCMC010000196.1:0-5721 GCA_051002645.1 Thermomicrobiales bacterium | reverse complement strand
GCCGTCTCCTGGCTGTTGTTGCCGCCATGCCGACCGTCGCCATTGAATTGCAGCCAGTCATACGCCGAGACGGCGGAGGGCATGAGCGCGCAGACGAGCGCCACGAGAATTGCCACCGCGCGTCGGTATGATTGCCGTGATGGTCCCTGCATCCCGTCGCCCCCACTCCGCTGTGCCGCGTCCACCGCCATCCGTCGAGACTCCCTCACGCAAGTTGGACGCCAGTATACCATCGCGCAAAACGGCGGGAGTGAACCGCCAAGACGCCAAGGACGCCAAGAAATGTGGAGAAGAAAAGGGATTCAATCTCTTTCCCCTCTTAGCGTCCTTGGCGTCTTGGCGGTTAGGAAATCGTCCCTTATTCCCAGGTGAGCGAGGCGGCGGATTGATATTCCGTGACGCGGGTCTCGAAGAAGTTCTTCTCCTTGCCAAGGTCCATCGTCTCGCTCATCCACGGGAAGGGATTGGGCGCGCCGTATTGCGCCGCGAGACCGATCCGCTCCAGGCGGCGGTCGGCGATGTGCTGGACGTACTGGCGGAAGAGGTCGCCATTGAGGCCGAGGATGCCGTTCGGCAGGCAATCCTCGGCGTAGGCGATCTCCAGTTCCACCGCCTGCCCGACGATGCCGATGATGTGTGTTTGGAATGCCGGCGTCCAGAGGGCGGGATTCTCCTCCTTGATGCCATTGATGAGGTCGATGCCGAAGTTGAGATGCGTCGTCTCGTCGCGCAGGATGTACTGGAACTGCTCGCCGATCCCCGTCATCCGGTTGCGGCGGTGGAAGGAGAGGATCATCACGAAGCCGGTATAGAAGAAGATGCCCTCCATAATCAGGTAGTAGCCGATCAGGTTCTCCAGGAGCGTCTGCGCGCCCGCGAAGGTCGCGGTCGAGAAATCCGGGTCGAGGACGGCGGCGGTCAGGTCCATCTCGAAGGCGTCTTTGCGCGCGATGGCGGGCACCTCGTGGTACATGTTGAAGACTTCGCGCTCGTCCAACCCCAAACTCTCGACGATGTAGAGGAAGGTGTGGCTATGCACCGCCTCCTCGAATGCCTGCCGGAGCAGGTATTGGCGGCACTCGGGGTTCGTGATGTGCTTGAAGAGGGCGAGGACGAGATTGTTCCCCACCAGACTCTCGGCGGTCGAGAAGAAGCCGAGGTTGCGCATGATGACCAGCCGCTCGTCCGTGGTCAGGTCGTTGCTCCGCCACGTTTCGATATCCTTGCCCATGGCTACCTCAGTCGGCATCCACTGGTTGGCGCAGCCGTTCGTGTAATGCTCCCACGCCCAGTGGTACTTGAGCGGCATCAGTTGATTCACGTCCACCTGCGAGCAGTTAATCAGCCGCTTATCCCGCGCATCGACGCGCGCCGGAGCGAGTGCTGAGTGCCATCTGTCGGTCGTGCTGAGTGCTGAGTGCATGACTCTGCGCCCTTTCTGTTGCGTGCGTATGATCTGGGTAGATAGGGAGGGCGCATGCTATGCGCCCCTACGGACTGGCTACTGGCTACTGACGACTGACTACTTCCCTACTGGCACGCCTCGCAATCTTCGCCGAGGGTGCAGGCGGTGGCTTCGTCCACTTCGGTGGCGGGGCGCTCGATGTGGATGTTGCTGGACGCGCTCTGATGCTTCATCCAGCGGGGCTGGATGGCGCGGCGGTTGATGTCCAGCGTGCTCTTCTCCACCTGTGTCGCGGCGAGGGTGCGCAGGTAGTAGGTCGTTTTCAGCCCCTTGTGCCAGGCGAGGAAGTACATCTCCGAGAGCGCCTTGCCGCTCGGCTGGACCATGTAGAGGTTGAGCGACTGGCCCATGTCGATCCACTTCTGGCGGCGGCTGGCGGCCTCGATCAGCCAGATGGGGTCCACCTCGAAGGCGGTCAGGTAGCGCTGCTTGATCGCCGCCGGGATGCGCTCGATTTCCAATAGCGAGCCGTCGTAATACTTCAGATCGTCCAGCATCTCGGCGTCCCAGAGGCCAAGCTGCTTCAGGTCCTCGACGAGCGCGATGTTGATCTGCGTGAAGTCGCCGGACATATTGCTCTTGACGTAGAGGTTCTTGTACGCGGGCTCGATTGACTGCGACGTGCCGACGATGTTGGAGATCGTCGCGGTCGGCGCAATCGCCATCACATTGCTGTTGCGCATGCCGTACTCCCAGACGGCGTTACGCACCTTCTCCCACGGCATCGTCGTCGTGCGGTCCATCGCCACGGGCAGGCCGCGCGATGCTTCCAGCAGGCCGATGCTGTCGATCGGCAGGATGCCGCGCTCCCACTTCGACCCCACGTAACTCGGGTACGTGCCGCGCTCGTGCGCCAGTTCGGTGGAGGCGAGGATAGCGAAGTAGGAGATCGTCTCCATGCTGCGGTCCGCGAACGTGACTGCCGCGTCGCTGGCGTAGGAGAGGCCGAGGGCGTAAAGCGCATCCTGGAAACCCATGATGCCGAGGCCGACGGGGCGGTGGCGGAGGTTGGCGGCGCGCGCCTCGGCGGTCGGGTAGTAGGTGAGGTCGATGACGTTATCGAGCATCCGCACGGCGGTGCGCACCGTCGCTTTAAGGCGGGCGCGATCCAGTTTGCCGTCCGTCAGGTGGGCGGGGAGGTTGATCGAGCCGAGGTTGCAGACGGCCGTCTCGTCCGCCGACGTGTTGAGCAGAATTTCCGTGCAGAGATTGGAGCTATGCACGACGCCCGCGTGATCCTGCGGGGAGCGGGTATTGGCCGGGTCTTTGAAGGTGATCCACGGATGGCCCGTCTCGAAGAGCATCGTCAGCATCCGCCGCCAGAGGTCCACGGCGGGCAGGGTGCGATGGAGGGCAATTACGCCCGTCTTCGCCATCACCTCGTACTGCGCGTACCGCTCGGCGAAGGCGCGGCCGTAGAGGTCGTGCAGGTCGGGCACGTCGCTCGGGCTGAAGAGGGTCCACGCGCCGCCCTCCGCGACACGCTGCATGAAGAGATCGGGGATCCAGAGGGCGGTGTTCATGTCGTGCGTGCGGCGGCGGTCGTCGCCGGTGTTGCGACGCAACTCCAGGAACTCCTCGACATCGAGGTGCCACGGCTCCAGATAGGCGCAGACCGCGCCCTTGCGCTTGCCGCCCTGGTTGACGGCAATGGCCGTGTCGTTCGCCACCTTCAAGAAGGGGACGATGCCCTGACTACTGCCATTCGTCCCCTTGATGTGCGCGCCGAGGGCGCGGACGTTCGTCCAGTCGTTGCCGAGGCCGCCGCTCCATTTGGAGAGGAGGGCGTTGTCCTGCACGCACTTGAAGATCGCGCCGAGGTCGTCCGGCACCGTCGTCAGGAAGCAGGAGGAGAGTTGCGGGTGGCGCGTGCCCGCGTTGAAAAGCGTCGGCGACGAGGGCACAAAGGCGAACTGGGAGATCAGGTCGTAGAAGGCGATCGCGCGCCCCTCGCGGTCGGTCTCATTGAGGGCAAGGCCCATCGCGACGCGCATCCAGAAGAGTTGCGGCGGCTCGTAGCGACGCCCCTTCGTCTGGATCAGATAGCGGTCGTAGAGCGTCTGGAGGCCGAGATAGTTGAACAAGAGATCCCGCTCCGGTCGGAGGGCGGCGGCGATCCGGTCGAGATCGAAGGTCGCCAACGCCGGGTCGAGCATCTGCGCCGCGATGCCGGTCTCGATGTACCGCGCCACGTATCCCCGATACGCTTCCGTCGCCTGTGTCAGTGCCGTCTCGATGCCGAATGCTTCGCCATAGAGCGCGGTGAGGAGGAGCCGCGCGGCGACGTATGTATAGGCCGGGTCGCGCTCGATGCGCGAGCGGGCAGCGAGGATGAGCGCCTGGTCGATCTCCCGCTCGCTGATGCCGTTGAAGAGGCTACCGATTGCCTCATCGAAGACCGGGGCGGCGAGGTCGTCGCCAAGCCCCGCGCAGGCGTCCGCGATGCGCTGCCGGAGCGCGTCGTGCTCCAGTTCCGCCGTGCTGCCGTCCGCCCGCGTGTAGGTGAGGATGCGCGCCCGCCGCTCCTCCGCCCGCGCCTCGCGGTAGAGAATGTAGCGCCGCGCCACGCCGTGCTCTCCGGCGCGCATCAGCGACTTCTCCACCTCGTCCTGAATCTGCTCGACGCGCACCTCATCCTGCGCGTGGCACCAGACGATGACGCCGGTGGCGAGCGTGGCGATCTTCGCCGCCGTCTCCGGCGCGAGTGAGATGTCCAGGGAGAGATCGAGTTCCGCCCGGAATGCCTGCTCGATGGCGACACGGATGCGTTCGCCGTCGAACGCGGCGGTCGAGCCGTCCCGCTTGGTGACGGGCGGCAAGGTACGGTGGCCGTTGGTCTGCGGGGTACGGGATGCGAGCGACATGGCAACAACCTCCCAGAGCGACGCGCGCAGCGCGTTACCGATTCCAGAAATATGCGAAATAGGAGTAGGGGAATCTGTCCCACGCTATCTACATAGCGTGGGACAGAAAGGAACAGCCGATGCGGAGAGGATAGTTAGGGCTTGTGCTTAGTCTTATCGACTAGGATGTAACCCTGACCAGGCTTGGAAGTCGGCGGGAGGGGGTTGCCTTGCGTGCTCGTGATCTCCGTCTTCGAACCGGGAACCTTATATTGACCCGATGTTGGTGTCGGAGTTCCGGGCTTTAGGTTTTTTGCCATCGTAATCACCTCCTCTCATTGGCACTAAATCGTTAGCATTCGCTGTAGCCGCAGGCGTGGCACTTTTTGCAGCCTTCTTCGAGGACGAAGGCTGCGGAGCCACACTGCGGGCAGAGATTGCCGGAGAGTTGCGGCGCTTTCTCCGTCACGGCGACGGATGTGGCGCCGACCGTCGCAGCGGCGGCGTGGCCGTTCGTGACCGCCTCGCCGAAGTGCATGGCGATTGCCTTGCCGATGGCATCCGGCAGGGAGCGAACCTGCGCCGGGCCGAAGCCGACCGAGCGCGAGCCGCCGATGCCGCGCAACTGCTCGGCGACCGCCTTCGCGCGCTCGCCCTGCGAGAGCGTGGAGGGGAGCCGGAGGGTGAGGGAGATCAGCCGCCCCATGCCGTCCGCCATCGCCTCGATGTCCGAACCGGCGCGACCGATGGTGGCGAAGACTTCCAGCGGCCCCTCGTCGTCGGAGTTGATCGTGATGTAGACCTTGCCTTCCGGCGCGGTCAGTTTTCGCGTATACCCCTGCACGAGATCGGGGCGCGGCTTGATCGTGGCGAGCGTCGCCGCCGTTGGCGTGCCGCTACCGGAGACGGCCGGGACGACGGCGGGCGTCAGTGCGGCCTCCGGCTTCTGCTCCTGGACGCCGATGTTGAGCACCTGCTCGCTCTTGCAGCCGTCGCGGAAGACGGTGATCCCCTTGCAGCCGGTGTCGTAGGCGCTCAGGTACGCCTCGGCGATATCCTCGCGGGTGGCATCGTTCGGCAGGTTGACGGTCTTGGAGATCGAGTTATCGACGTGCTTCTGCCATGCCGCTTGCTGGCGGACGTGCCACTCCGGGGAGATCTCCTGCGCCGTGACGTAGACGCGCTGAATCTCTTCCGGCACGCCGGGCGCGTCCTTGACGCTGCCCGTCGCGATCAGGTGCTGCTCCAACTCCTCGCTCCACAGGCCGCGCCGCTCCATCTCCGCCTTGAAGATCGGGTTGACGAAGTTGAGGATGCGGTACTCCTTGCCCTGCTTGACGCGGTGCTGGAAGGCGAGCGCGAAGATCGGCTCGATGCCGCTGGAGCAGTCGGCGAGAATGCTGATCGAACCCG
>JBPCMC010000195.1:0-15813 GCA_051002645.1 Thermomicrobiales bacterium | reverse complement strand
GCGGTGCGGGCGCAATCCTCGAAGATGAGCAGCGTCATTCCTCCATCGCGCATCCCGCCTGCGCGGGCGAGATACCGCGCCCGGCGATCACCGTCGAGGCGTGTCGTGAATGTCTCCTCGATCCTCTCCCAAAACGCCTCGTTCCGCTCCTGAAGAACCACGACATGCCACGGCTGCGCGTTGAATGCCGAGGGCATCGAATGGGTCGCGGCAGCCAGGTCCGCGATCAGCGACGGTGAAAAAGCCGCCGGATCCAGTTTTCGGATCGAGCGGCGCGCGTCGAAGAGTGTGGCAATTGCCGTCGCCGGTGCCGTCATCGTCCCCGTGCTCACAGCGCGCTCCCCCCTCGCACGTCGGTACATGCCCCGACCAGCGAGCGGGCCGCTGCCGTCTCATGGAGCAGCGGCAACATCTCGGTGCCGATCCGTTCCATCTCTTCCAGCATCGGGCTGCATTGGATGAGAAAGAGATCGAGCCCCGCGTCCGCATAGGCCCGCATCCGCTCGGCGATCTGCTGCGGCGTGCCGACGAGGTTTGGCCGGAGGCCGCGGTTCGAGACTGAGTAATCGCGCAAGGTCAGTTCGCGCTCCAGTTGCGACATCGTCGTGAAATCCTTGAATCCTGCGTAGCCCGCCGTCTCTTTGACATCGGTGATCCGGGCAAGTTCGGCCTGCGCTTCTTCCTCGGTGTCGCGGCAGATGATGTACGCCGCCATGCCGTACGTCATCGTCTTGCCGCGCGCTGCCGCGTGCTCGCGCATATCGGCGATCTTGCCGCGTACCGTCTCCAGATCATCGCCGTGCATCAGATACGCATCGCACTCGCGGGAGATCAGTTCCTTCGCCGCCGGCGACTCGCCGCCGGCATAGAGGCGGGGCCACGGCTGCTGGACGGGTTTCGGCGCGAGGTATGCCTCCGTGACATGGGCGTGTCTCCCGTCGACCGTCGTGCGCTCCTGTGTCCACATCCCTTTCAGCACGGCGAGGAATTCATCAGTGCGGGCGTATCGCTCGTCGTGCTCGACGAACTCCATCCCGTACTGGCGCGCCTCCTCGGCCCACCACGCGGAAACAACATTGAGCGTGAACCGGCCCTGCGCGATGCGGTCGATATTCGCCGCCATCTTTGCGACGACCGCCGGATTGCGGAAGCCGGGGCGAACCGCTGCCATGATTTCCAATCGCTCGGTGGTGGCCGCGAGCGCCGCCGCCGTCGACCAGGCCTCCAATACCGGCTCGGCGGGGCCTTTGATGTCGTTCAGGTTCAGTTCCGCGATGAGCGTGGTGGAGAAGCCGAGCGCCTCAGCGCGGCGGGCAACCTGAAGGCAGTACTCCCAGGTCGGCGGCATTCCCTCGTCGTCGACATTGCGCAGCCAGCCGCCGAAGATCGGCAGCCAGAAACCCACCCGTGGTGTCGTTATTTCGGTCATGTGTGCATCCTTCGTGCGTCCGCCGTGCCGATCAGCACGCGCAGAAATAGGGCGTCGGGTTGAAGATGTTCGCCATCATGCGCGCCGCCGGAGCGGGATCGTCAGGGTCGATCACCGCGTCGATGGCGTCGCGCGTATCCCCCGCAAATAGTGCGGCCCAGGCTTCCTCAGGCAAATACGTGGCGGTCTCGTTACCCTTCCCGGCAAGCCGGAGGGCAATATAGTCCTTCGCGTAGGTCCAGATCAGCCCCTCGCGGGCGGGCGGCGCGATCTCGGGCACACCAGTCTCATCGGCGTATGCCAGCCAGGGCAGATCGACACCGGCGGCGATAGGAAGGCCAATCCACTTCCAGACGCGCGTGTTCACGTCGAGCAGCTTATGCTCGCCGTCGCGCGCGTCGTAGATGAACTCGACCTCCGAGATGCCGCGATAGCCGAATGCTTTGAGTATCTGCACGCCGCGCTCCGCGATCGCCGCCGGGCCTTCCGCCGCGACGAGGCAGCCGGTGCCGAAATCCGGCGGATACTGCTCCAACTTCCGTCCGACGAAGACGCCGTGCGCCTCGCCATCGTTGCCGATGTAGGAGCAGACCGAGTAAAAGTCCGTCAGCCCTTGTCCAACAATCTCCTGCGCGACGAGGGGATGCCCCGCCGCGCGGTCGAGCGCGGTGCGGAACTCCGCGGGCGACTCGATGCGCCACGCCTTGTCTCCGTAGACATCGTAGAACGAACGCTGTTCGGTCGGCTTGACGATACACGGATACGGCAACGCCGCCGCGACTAGCGCGGGATCCTCACGGGTCAAGTCCCAGGTGCGGGGGATCGGAATGCCCAGTTCGCGCGCGGTCCCGTACAGACGCGCCTTGTCGAGCACGGGCTCGACGATATCGGGGCCGGAAAACGGGACGATGAAGTAGCGCCCGAGTCGTTCGCGGTGGTGGTTCACGGCGAGCACCCATTCGTCGTTCGTCGGGTAGAGGAGAGCCGGTCGATCAAGCGCCGCACCGAGGTCGAGCAGATACCGCACGAACCCTTCCTCGTCCGCGAGGACATTGGGACAGAGCGCTGCCACGGTGACGTATTTCGATGCCAGCGCGTACCCCTTGGGATCGCGATCCAGCGCGATCACCGGTACGCCCCGCCGCCCCAGTGAGCGGGCGACAGCCAGCCCGGTGATATGGCTATTGAAGATCACCGCTGCCGCGCGCCCGGAACCGTTGATATCCGCGCGTATCGCCTGGTGCAGCGCTTCGGGGTCGCGTACAAGTGAAACCATCTGCCATCCTTCTATTTGTTGAGTAACTTAGGTAAGAAAGTCGCCAACTCGCCGCGTTACAGTAAACGCGAAGCGCCATTGCCTGTCAAGTGTTCCGCTCGCGTTCACTGAGGCAAGCAGCATGACGGGCATCCCGTGTCTCGCGTGCCGTCCCGTTGCGTGCTATGCTCCAAGCAGCGCGATACATCCAGATGACGGTTTCATCCGTATACGACGAGAGAGATTCACGCGAGTTGCGAAGGAGTATTCTCATGGCCACGGTGATCGGCGAGCGCGTGCTGAAGGAGACCGAAGGACTATCGCGGACGCACGAGCGCGTCCCGGCGCAGTATGTCGCGTTGCCGAGCGGTGAGGCGGTCTTCCGGCGGTTCGAGGGGGACGGGTCGGTGACGGAGACGGACCTCGGGCCGCACGCCGCATTCTACGAGCGGATTTTCGCACTCGACGACCAGATCAAGGCGAAATACGGCGATGGCGACGGGCCGACTAAGGGTGGGCCCGGCCTACCGGGGCGGCAACGGGCCGGCCTCGTCATGCTCGAAGTGACCGAGAAGTGCAACCTCACTTGCCCGATGTGCTACGCGGGCAGCAACCCGGACGGCCGCCACTACACGATGGCCGAGATCGAGCAGCGCCTCGATGAAATCGTCGCGGCGGAGAGCGCCGAGGTCAGCCTGCAAATCTCCGGTGGCGAGCCGTCGGTGCGCAAGGACCTCAAGGAACTGGCGGCGCTGATCAAGTCCAAGGGGTTCACGAACTTCGAGATGATCTCCAACGGCATCCGCATCGCGCGGGACGCCGACTTCGCGGAGAGCCTGAAGGCGTGGGGCTTCACCTCCGTTTATTTGCAGTGGGACTCGCTCAGAGAGTCGGATATTGAACTGCTGCGCGGCGAGAAACTGCTCAGTGTGCGCATGAAGGCGCTCGACCAACTGGAGAAAGCGGGGCTGAACACGACGCTGGCCGTCTCGCTCCTGCCGGGACTGAATACCGACCAGATCGGGCCGATTCTGGAGGTCTGCCGCCAGCACCCGATCATCCGCGCCGTCTCGTTCCAGGCGGCGACGCCGTTCGGCAATCGCTGGGACGTGGATGAGGAGCGCGGGGGCGACCACATCGATACGCGCGGCTTCGGTCGTAAACTCCGCCTGCCTGACATCCTGCAACTGATCGAGGAGCAGCTCGGCATCGCGCCGGAGGAGTTCATGCCGCTCGGCTTCGGCTCCCCGCTGTGCAACTCCATCGTCATCCTGCGGCACGACAAGAAGCGCGCCACCTGGGTACCGACCACACCGGGCATCGAATGGAATAAGTACAGCCAGATCCTCGGCGACGACCCGGTCGATTTCATCCGCACGGTGACGCGCGGTAAGGGCGCGCTCTCCAAGCGACTGCTCTCGCGCGAGGGCTTCGCGGCGATGCGCGTCCTGCTACCGTATCTCGGCAGGAATCCCGGCATCATCTTCGACACGCAGTATGTCACCGTCTTCATCAAGCCCTTCATGGACGCGGACGACCTCGACTTCGATCGGGTGGACCGCTGCTGCTTCCATAACGCTTCGCCGCGCGGCCTGCACTCCTTCTGCCACCTCAATGCCCTCATCCGCCCGACGACGACGGTAGACGCTTCGGCCTTCGGCGACGTCATCATGCTTCCGCAACCAGAACTGGTCATGGCGGATGGAGACTGACGGCTCTAACCCTCCGGCCCCCTTCCCCACGGGAGAAGGGGGAAGAGAGCCGGTAGGGGCGCACAGCCGTGCGCCTTCCGGGTCTGATAGAGCACCCTTGCCGACGTTGACGGTGATCGTCGCGGCGCGCAATGAGGCGCAGCGGATCGCGGCGGTGTTGCAGCACTATCGCGCGATGCTGCCGGAGGCGAAATTGATCGTCGCGGACGGGGCGAGTCGGGACGCGACGGCGCGGGAGGCGATGTCGTACGCGCGCGTCGTCACCGGTAAGGGGTCGCTCGGGGCGAATCAGAATCTGGCGGCGGCGGAGGCGACAGCGGACGTTTTGCTCTTCGTCCATGCTGACACGTACCTCGCGGACGTCTCAATCGTGCAACGGACGATGGCGGACCCTGCTGTGGTCGGCGGCGCGTACCGGCTGCGATTCGATGACGAAGCGCGCGTCTACCGGATGATGGCGACGCGCGCTGACCGGCGCTCGCTCGCGGGCGCGTATACCGGCGATCAGGGTATCTTCGTGCGGCGGGAGGTCTTCGAGTCGCTCGGCGGCTTCCCGACCTGGCCGTTGATGGAGGATGTCGCCTTCTCCGAGCGGCTGCGCGGTGTCGGGCGCGTCGTCTTGCTCGACGCGGATGCCGTGACCTCGACGCGACGGCATAAGGCGCAAGGGCCGTATCGCTTGATCGGCCGCGTCATGCTCATCCGTCTCCTCTACCGCTTCGGCGCATCGCCGGAATTCCTCGCGCGTCTCTGGCGGCGCGGCGGCGATGTCGTCCCGGACCGTCTGCCGAAAGCTGTGCCACTGATGCGCGAGCGCGAGGTGTGATACTTTTGAACGCCCGGCCCCTTCTCTTCATAAGAATTCACCTGTCGGGTATACACTGGTGCGTGGATCATGTTATCGTACGAGCATGATTTCGAGAGATGCTGCGGATAGATTCCTGCTTCTGCTCCAAGAAGAAGCGACAACGTTCAATCGGCTGATCTCTACGGACAATGGAGATTGGGTCGTCAAGGGCTTCATCGACATATTCAAAAATGTCTATACCATCTCCGGCGATACAAAAGTTGTTTCGAAGTTGATCGAAATAATGCTCTTTCCACGTTTCGTGGATTTTGCGGTCAGGCATGATCTGAAGCTCGTGCTTTCTCGTGAGCAGAATCACTATCCCGATCTCACTTTTGTTGACGAGGAGGAGCACAAGTTTGCCGTTGACCTTAAGAGTACGTACCGAACAAGCGCCCTTGCGGTAAATACAATGACACTCGGAGCGTTCACTGGTTACTTCCGCACGCGCACTTCTACCAAGAATGTCACCTTTCCATACGGTGATTATTCGGGGCATTTTGTGCTGGGCGTTGTTTACTCTCGCGCTGATCAGCAAGCAGACGAATTGACGATTCACACGGTCGACCAACTCGAACAGATTCCCTCCGTCGTAAAAGACATCCAATTCTTCGCACAACCAAAATACCGAATTGCCAAGGATCAACCAGGGAGTGGCAACACGAAGAACATTGGTGCTGTCAATAATCTCTCAACGTTGGTGAACGGAAACGGCCCCTTCGCAACACTAGGCGAAGATGTATTTGATGATTATTGGATGTACTATTTGACAAAGGATATGGCCCGTACCGTAGAATTGAGCCAACCTCCCTACACGAATCTCGCAACATACTTTGCGTATAAGCAGCCGCCAAGTCAGGAGGGAGCATGAACGCTCTCCCCTTCGCGATTGGCTATGTTGGTACGCCGCCCATCAAGTGCCAAGGAATCAAGACAAAGCTCGTTCCATTCATATTTCGGAGTATTAAATGGAATGCTGGGCATGATGGACGATGGATAGAACCGTTCTTAGGTTCAGGCGTCGTCGCGCTCAATCTCTGTCCAGATCGCGCGCTTCTTATTGACACGAATCGCCATATCATCGGCCTTTATCAAGCGATCCAGCAAGGTGAGATAAACGCAACTACGGTGCGAGCATTCCTTACACAGGAAGGCAAAAAACTGTCTATTGGCGGAGCGGAATATTACTATGAGGTGCGGGAACGCTTTAATAGAATGGCCTCACCATACGATTTTATCTTTCTCAATCGCTCCTGTTTCAATGGCGTGATGCGATTCAATCGTCATGGCGAGTTTAACGTACCATTCGGTCACAAACCGCAACGGTTTAGCCAAGCCTATATTACGAAGATAGCAAATCAAGTGAAGTGGGCGGCAGGTCAAATGCGTGGAAAAGATTGGGAGTTCCGTGTTGCGCAATGGGACGATGCTCTCTCCAGCGCACAACGAAATGACTTTGTCTACATGGATCCACCATACATCGGAAGGCATACGGATTATTACAATACCTGGGGTGATGCCGACGCCGTGAGGCTCGCATCTGCAACGCAGGGATTACCCTGCGGGTTCGCTTTGTCAATGTGGCTGGAAAATCGCTACAGAAAGAATTCGCACATCGAGCAGCAATGGTCCGGCCTGGAAATGCGAGTATGCAGCCACTTCTATCACGTTGGCTCGACCGAAGACCTGCGGAACGAGATTGATGAGGCATTAATACTCAAGACGGGTTTCGGAACGACAGATGAAGGTAAACAACAAACCAGACGACCAAGTGCAAAACTACAGTTAGCTCTGGCACTGGAGCCACTATAGGGAGCGAGCGATATACCCACTCCCTATAATGCCCTCGACTTGCTAGCAGACTGGCGTCGCTGTCACTGTGCCGGTTGCCGCCGTGGTTGGTGTCGCCGTGACGGTCGGCGTGCCCGTCGCGCGGGCGCGGGCGGTCGCGGTCAGGCAGGCGGTGACCGAGCCAGAGACGGCGGTGGAGACTGCGTTCACGGTCGGAGCTGCGGTCGTCGCTGCCGCATTAATCGTCGGTGCAACGCTCGTCGCGAGACTGGCGAGGCTACTGCTCGCCGCGTTCACCGTCGGTGCGAGGCTCGTTGCCAATCCCGCGACGCTGCTCGCAGCGGAGTTCGCGGTCGGCGCGACGCTCGTTGCGACACCCGCCGCGCTGCTCGCCGCCGCGTTGACGGTCGGGGCGGCACTCGTCACGGCGCCCGTGACTTGTGTCGTCACGCTGCTCGTCGTCGCGGTGGCGCTCGAACTGCTGCAAGCCGCCAGGATAGGCAAAATACCCAGCACGAGCGCGCAGAATAGGACGCCTTTCAGTCGTGAACCTGTCATATCCATCTCCTTGGTCTGTAATCCATTTCCCGCACCCTCTCCCGTGTATGCACGACGGGTGCCACTCCGTGCCCGGAGCGTCGCGTTACCCCGTATGGGGAGATGCCTCGTCAATCGCCCGCAGAGCGCGCTCAATCGTCGTATCGCGTGGGCGTGAGAGCACGACGGGAACCTCATAGCGCGCGCATTGCTCCCGCAGCCAGGTACCGTGGAGCCAGCTGGCCCGCACGGTCGCCTGCTGCTCCGCCTCGGTCAGTGCGTCGAAGCCTCGGCCGCGCTCATGCATATTGGCGAGGATGGCCGCTTCATCCGGCTCGTGGAGGAAGATGGCGCGCACCTCCTCCGTGAGCACGAGCCCGCTGAAGTACCGCAAGTCCGGGAAGCGGCGCTGCACCGCTGTGCGTGGGAGAATGGTATCCCCCTCGATGATGACCGGGCCGACGCCCGCGACGACGACATGGTGCGCGATGACAATTGCGAGCGCCTTCGCCATCGCCTCGCTGACCGCGATCAGCGCCTCACGGACGGCCTCAGGCGGTAACCGGCTCGCGGCCTCGGGCGTCGTCAGGGCGTGGAAAGCCGGGTGTTGCGCGGGCGTGACCGTTTGCTGAATCGCTAGTCGAATATCGTCCGCGAGTAGCAGCGATACCCCATAGTGACGGGCGAGTGCGTGGGCGACCGTCGTCTTGCCGGTGCCCGAACTGCCGCCGATCAGCAGTACGCGCCAGGTCATGCGTCAGCGAGCAGGGCGGCCAATTCGGTCTCTTCGGCGGCGGCATCGTGGATCGGCAGCATCAAGATCAGCAACTCATCCACTCCCGCAGCCTGGATCGCCTCCAATCTTGCCCGCACCGTGCGCGCGTCGCCCGCCACGACGAGTTCGTCGAGCAGTGCATCGGAGAGCACACCGTCCGGGCCGACGGGGAAGCCCGCATCCGCGAACATGCCCGCGTAGAAGGGGAGGCGTCCGTAGGTCGCCAGTTGGGTGCGGGCCGCCGCGCGGACTGCCTGCCGGTTGGTGTGCATGGCGACCGGGACGTGGCCGATCAGCGGCGGCGTGGGCCGGTGCGCCGCTTCCGCCCCGGCGCGGAGGGCGGGTAGCGCGGTATCGATCAGGTACGGCGCCGGGCAGACCCACGAGATCGCGCCGTCGGCAATCTCCCCGGCCAACCGGAACGCATTGGCCCGCAGCGCGGAGATCGGCAAGGGGATGCGGGGTGGCGTGACGCCGGGCGGCAATTTCGCGTGGACGTGGTAATAGTCGCCCTCGAAGTCCGTGCTTCCTTCCCAGAGCAGGCCGCGCAGCACCGTCAGGTATTCGCGCAGGTGATCGAGCGGCTTGCCCA
The DNA here is from genome assembly GCA_051002645.1 of Thermomicrobiales bacterium. Taxonomy (GTDB): domain Bacteria; phylum Chloroflexota; class Chloroflexia; order Thermomicrobiales; family JALYUS01; genus JALYUS01. Next base: position 6,875 of record JBPCMC010000195.1, on the reverse strand, counting down.
TCGGGAGACCGAGCGCGCCCTCCATCGTCGGTCGGTGGCTGGGGCCGATGCCGAGCCGGAAGCGGCCCGGCGCGAGCCCGGCAATCGCCAGCGCCTGCGTCGCCAGCGCGACAGGATGGCGCGGATAGGTCGGCACGATGGCGGTGCCGAGACCGATGTGCGTCGTCCGTGCCGCCGCCGCCGCGAAGAGCGTCACGGCATCCGGCGCCGTCCCGCCGACCGTTGACCAAACTGCGGAGACGCCCCGCTCTTCGGCTTGAACAATCGCGTCAATCGTGCTCACGGGGTCGGGCCTGCGGATGACGAGACCCGCGCGCAGTGTTGCCATCTCTTCCTCCTCAGTCGGTGATGCACGCTTGCATCGTTATGTGTCTCGGAACCTGGGGAAGGTGGCGATATTCCCCCAATCATGGCGAATGACCGGCGGCCTCGATGATACGGGCGGCGCCGTAATCGGCATATCCCGCCTGACACTGCCACGCGCACCGTGCGATACTGCCCGCCATGAACGACGGGGATGCGACGGTCGCGGCGGTCTGTGCGGGGTTCGGGCTCGGCGTGCCCGTCGCGATTGAGCGCGTGGCGGCGGGCTATCTGAACCGCGATGAGGCGGTCACGCTGGAGGATAGGCGGCGGCTCTTCCTGAAGGGGTCGCGCCACCACGACCCGTACGTCGTCGCGGCGGAGCACGCCGTCATCCGTCATGCCGCCGCGCGGGGGATTCCGACGCCGCTCCCCCTCATCGCACCTGACGGGCGGAGCGTCATCGTCGTGGACGGATCGCCGTGGAGCGCCTTCCCATTCGTCGCCGGGGCGATGCTGGCGGGGCCGGAGACGGCGGCCACGCTCGGTCGCCTGCTCGCGACGACGCATCGTGCCCTCGCCTCGTGCCCGACAGACGGACTGACCTTCGCGGAGGGGCCGCTCGCCTGGGATACCGCGGCGACGCGCGCGGAGATGATGACCATCGCAGGACATATCGCGGAACGCGAAGCGGCGAGGACGGCGGACGCCTTCGACGCCTTCACGGGGCAGGCGTTCGCGGCGCTCCGGCAGGTGCTCGATGACGCCCCGCCACCGGACACCTTTGCGTGGCTGCCGCGACAGGTGATCCACGGCGATTTCTACCCGCCGAACGTGCTCTGCGATCCGGACGGCGCGCCCGTCGCGGTGCTCGATTGGGAGTTCGCCACCGTCCGCCCCCGCGTCTGGGACATCGCCCGTGCCATCGCCTTCACCTTCCTCGGCGTGCACGGCGACCCGGCCGATTTCGCCGCCGCGCGGCGGTGCATCGCGGACTATCGGGAGATTCTCGCCTTGCCGGACGACGAACTGACGGCGGGCGTCGCGCTCTATCTCTGGCGGACGGCGCACAATCTCACCAAATACCGCTGGCACGACGAGCGCGGCCCTCAGCCGACTGATGCTCTCGCGCCCGGCGATCTCGCGCTCGTCCGCTGGCTGCACCGGCACGGCGAACCGTTCGCGCGCTACCTCGCGGGCGGGCCAACTCCTCCGCCTCCTTTTATGCGTGGGGATGATGCGCCAGCGGATCAATCGCCATGATCGTGACGGGCGAACCCTCGAAACGGTCCGTCGCGATCACTCGCCAGCCGAGTTTCTCGTATAATCCGCGCGCATTCTCCGTGTAGAGATAGAGCCGCGCGATGCCCAAGGCCGCTGCCTGCTGCACCACCCGCCGCACAAGCGCGCTCGCCACCCCGCGCCCCCGTGCAACGGGCGCGACGTAGACGCTCGCGAGCCATGGCGTCAGCTCCGGGTGGGTGGACATATCGTCCGCAACCAGGCTCGCCGATCCGAGCGGTTCATCGCCGTCGAGGGCAACGAACGTGGTCGGGATGCGGTCAGCGTCGGTCTGTGCGCCGATGCTCGCGATCCGCGCGCCGAGCGAGTCGTCCGGATCGCGGCCCCACTCGCCCCACTGCCAGCGTGCGACGGTCTCGACAAGATCGGGGTGATTGGCAATTGTATCGATACGCACGCGCGACTCCTCCCGAATGCGAGGCAATTTATAGCGCTTCCCAATCAGCCCGGCTAATTCCTGCTTTTCTCAGGATCTGCTGCAACAGGCTGATATTGATATCACCCTGGTGAGGGTTGGGGATCGGCAGTCTGCGTTGGCCTTGCACCATGTATTCGTGATTACCGCCGGGGAAAGGGCCGGTCCAACCAAATCTCTTGAGATTCGCGATGAGATCGCGGCGCTTAATTGGCCCAAGGGGAGGCATCAGGCGGCGACGCCAACGTTGATTGAGATGCCGTCAACCGTGGGGATGTCATGATGCATGGCGATGCCGAGCATCAGCCAGCCTTCGATCACTTCCTCGAGTTCGTCACGGCACGCTTCGAGCGTCGATGCATTCGCCCAGACGCCATCGAGTTCCGGCACTTCGCCGAAGAATGTCCCGTCGTCGAGCAGCTTATACGCGGCATGGTGCATTGCAGCGGCGACATACTTGCTGAACATACACACCTCCTCTCGGTATATACGTGATACGGGATGAGGGAGCGTCATATCGCGCGGTCTCCCGGCGGCGTCACGGGCGGCAATTGATCGCGGAACGGCAGTGGTGACAGTTCCTGTTCCGGCTGGTTGCGTTCTGCCGCACTGCGCTGATGCGCGGGTGCCCACAGACCCTTCGTATCCGCGACCGCGCCCCTGCGGAAGACCCAGCGCGAGCGGTCCAGTCCACCGTTTCGCTCGGCGCGAATCAGCCATGTGCGCAGCGCGATACCCACGGTGATAAAGACGACCAACGCGATCGTTTCCAATCCCCCGATTGTCAGCAGATGATCCATAGCGTGCCTCTGCATCCCTTCATGACTGGCTCGCCGGAATGATAGCATGGACCATCGCGGAGAGGCGCGACACCTGTTCAGCCAGGATCGCGGGATCGGTCAGCGCTTCCCAGAGCGGGCCAACACCGCCGTATTCGAGCGCGATAATTCCCGGCCGGCCCCAGCGACCGCGCGCGATCTGCTCCAACGACCACGCCGTGAACTGCCAGTCCGCCTCGGTCAATGGCAAATGGTCCTGCCAGCGCCCGGCGAATTGCGCGATCACCGCGTCGCCCAGTCCCGCAGCACGCAAGACGGCTTCCCATCGAGCGTCGAACTGCTGGATGCCGCTGAGGTGGATCTCCCGCGTGTACTCGACGGGCAGCAGGCCGATGTATTCGGTCGCCTCCATGCCGAGGGCGCGCGCGGCGCGGCGGGCATGGGAGATGTCGAAAAGCAGGCCGCAATCGCACTCCTCGATCACGCGGCGCACGACTTCGGGCAAGTACGCCGGGCGCAGGCAACCGTCCCCGTTCGGCACATTCTCCGCAATCACCCGCTCCGGCCCAAACCGCGCCACCACGGCGCGTACGTCGCGGATCAGGCACTCGGTCAGCCGCTCGATGGCGCCGGGATCGGTCGTGTCGGCGGGGATGTCGGCGTGGTCAGCGACTGTCGGTTCGAGGTGGACATTGACGAACGGCGTGTCGGTTTGGGCCAGCAGCGCCTCGACCTTTCCCCAGTCGGCGGCCTTGTGCGTCTCGGTGTCGACCGCGTCTCCGATCCCCTGTCCAACGCGGAGCGGGAAGTGGACATAGATCGGGTACTTCGCCTGCACCGCCGCGATGAGATCGGGCCACGCCGGGCACTTGAAGGAATCGACGGCGATCCGTCCGGCGTCAACGAGGTCGGCAGCGGGGCGCGAGTAATGGACGGCGAAGCGCATGGCGGGCCTTTACGTGATTACGTCTCACCGAGCGCGGCGAGGACGGCGGCTTTCAGAGCGTTGAATATCGGGTCCGCGACGAGGGCTGCATGCGTGCGCGGTCGGGGGAGCGGCACGTCGATTTCCGCGCGGATGCGACCGGGCCGGGGCGTCATGACGACCACGCGGTCGGCGAGGAAAACCGCTTCATCCACATCGTGCGTGATGAAGAGGGCGGTTTGCCCCTCCTCACTCCAGACACCGAGCAGCCATTCCTGCAAGGCGGCGCGCGTCAGGGCGTCGAGTGCGCCGAACGGCTCGTCGAGCAACAGGACATCCCGCTCCATCAGCACCGTACGCAGGAGGGCCGCGCGCTGGCGCATCCCGCCGGAGAGGGCGGCGGGGTAGACATCGGCGAATCCCTCCAAGCCGAAGATCGGCAGTCGCTCCCGCGCGCCGCGCCGCGCCGCCTGCATCGTGCCCTGTCGCGCCAGTTCCGGGCCGAGCGTGACGTTTTCCAGCACCGTGCGCCACGGCAGCAAGAGATCCCGCTGCGGCATGTAGCCGACATAGCCTGGTCGGTCGATCACGGAGTCGCCATGTACGGTGACGCTGCCCGTCATCGGCGTGATCAGTCCCGCGAGGAGACCGAAGAGCGTGCTCTTTCCGCAACCCGAAGGGCCGATGATCGTGACGAATCTGCCTGCTGGGACGGTCAATGAGGGGTCCTGGACGGCGGTCACGGGCGGCACGTCCCGCCGCGCGGCGGGGAAGGTGACGGTGACATCCACCAGCACAACGGCGTCGGCGGTCACGCGGGCGTTCCCGCCGTCAGCGTCGGCGCTTGCGCGACGCCGAGCGCCGCCCCGAGGATGGTGCGCGCGGCGGGGAGTCGCTCGGGCACGAGTGCATACCGGTCCCGCCCCTCCTGCATCATCAGCCCGGCGCCCATCAGCTCGCGCAGGTGATGATAGAGTTGCCCGGTCGTGTTCAATCCCGCCGCCTTCATCAGTTCACCGCTCGTCGCGGGGTGGTCCAGCACGGCGCGGTAGAGAGCGAGGCGCGGCATACTCGCCAGCGCGGCGAGGACGCGCACGCTGCCGTCGAGCGGCACCGCGAAGATCGCATTGCCGTCCCGCTCGGCAACCGCACCATTGCCGCTCGCTGCGCTCTGCCCGAAGACCTGCCCTTCGAGCCGCGCCAGCCGCTCCTGCACCTGCGCCAGCGCGGCGCCGGCCTCGACCGTCGCGCCGCCCCCATCACGCTCGCGTTGATCGCGTTTTCGCGCCATGGCCTCCTCCTTCTCACTCCACTCATATCCGCTGTCGCTCGTATCCTACCGCATTTCGTCGCTACGTAGTATGCGATTACGATACATAGATGCTTCAAATGGTGGTAACAGGCTTCCAGCCTGCCTCTCTTGCAAGCTGGAAGCTGCCCAAAGGGCACCCGTACCACCGAACGGAACATGCTGAGCAGAGAGGTGTTTAGCGCGTACGGAGAGCGGCGAGTGTCGCTATGTTGCGGGCAATGTCTTCGTCCACGCGGGCGGGATGTGCGTGATAGTAGGCTAGCGCGTCCTCGATCTGCTCGCGACTCAGTTGCGGCAACTCGTCCATGACGATATCGACGTCATTCGTCGTCGCAAACAGCTGTACAACGGTCCGTACGGGGATACGGGTTGCACCGATGCACGGGTAGCCGCCGGAGACTCCCGGCGTCTCGTGGATTGCGGCTTCGATTTCGTCTTCGCGGTGTGCTGCCATACCGTCGATGCTCCACTACTTTATGCCCGCCACGTTCAGTATATCACGCCGAATACGTCGCCGTTCACTTGGCAGCCCCATTGACATACGTCTATTGATGATATATCGTCTCGATAAGAGGCGTTGAGATATGGTCTCGCTTGGGTGTGAGAGGATAGAGAAGTAGCGTGACATACGACCGTTCTCCACATGGGCGCAGTTCTCGTCGGATGGTTCTGCAAGGTTTCGTGGGTTTCGCCACTACGACGTTCCTCGCTGCGTGTGGTAGCAAGGGCACGAGCGACAAACCGACGGTCACCAGCACAAACGCCGCGTTTGCGACGGTTCTGCCCGGCAAAAAGGTCGCGGTCGCGACGACGACGACGCAGATTCAGGACTTCGTGAGGAACATCGGCGGCGACCGGGTCGCCGTGAGCGGCATCCTCAAGCCGAATGTCGATCCGCACGACTACGAGCCGACCGTCGATGACGCGAACGCGATTGCCAAGGCGGACATCATCGTCGTGCATGGCGCGGGGTTCGATGCCTGGATGGACAAGACCGTCAAGACCGGGAACACGAAGGCGCCCGTCGTGACGGCGACGGACGGCATCACGCTGCTGAAAGGTGATGAGAACACGCCGGAGGGCGACCCGCACGTCTGGTTCGACCCGACGCTCGTGCAGACGATGGTGACGACTATCGCTAATGCGCTGGCGAAGGTGGACCCCGCAGGCGCGGGCACGTACCAGGCGAATGCGAAAGCGTACGGCGATCAACTGACGCAACTGGACGGGCAACTGAAAGGCCTCTTCACTCAGGTGCCGAAGGAGCAGCGCAAACTCGTCACCAACCACGACGCCTTCCGCTATCTCGCCGGGCGATACGACCTGACGATTGTCGGCGCGGTCATCCCGAGCCTTTCTGATACTGCCGAGCCCTCCGCCAAGCAGATCAACGACCTGATCGACACGATCAAGAAGGAGCAGGTGAAGGCAATCTTCGCCGAGACTTCCGCGAACCCGAAGGTGGCGCAGCAGGTCGCGAAGGAGACGGGCATCGCCATTATTGATACATTGTATGGCGATACGCTCGGCCCGCCCGGCAGTGATGCGGAGACGTACTTGAAGATGATGGTCTACGACGTGACGACGATCGTGAGTGCGCTGAAATGATGTAAGCCCTAACCCCCCTGCCCCCTCCCCCACCGGGGAAGGGGGAGCAACGCATGACGTGTAATGGGCCGGTGATCGAGGTCCGGGATGTGACGGTTACGTATCATCGGGCGGCGGCGATTGAGGGGATCACGGTTGCCTTCCCGGCGCGGGCGGTGACGGGGATTATCGGGCCGAATGGGGCGGGCAAGACGACGCTCCTGCACACGATGATGGGGATGCAGGCGCACC
>JBPCMC010000194.1:0-3979 GCA_051002645.1 Thermomicrobiales bacterium | reverse complement strand
AGCGCGGTGCGGCACGCCGCCAGTTACCTGCCGATCTTCGCGGCGCACCCGGAGACGGTCATCCGCGCCATCGTCGAGGAGCCGGACGCACCGGCATGGGCGCACAACGACGCCCGCATCCTCGCCGAGCAGTACAGCGTCCCCGTGCTGCCCGATCCCGCCGCCGCACTCGCGCGGGGCGATATCGATCTCGTCCTCGTCTGCTCAGAGCCAACGCGCCATGCGCGGCTGGCGGCGCAGGCGCTCCGGGCAGGTAAGCATGTCCTCGTCGATAAGCCGATGGCCGTCACGCTCGACGAGTGTGCGCTCGTCGCGGAGGCGGCGGCGAGCGCGCCCGGTCGCAAGTTCACCGTTGTCCACCGGCTCTTCGGCCCGCCGATCCAGCGGGCGCGGCAGGCAATCGACGCCGGGCATCTCGGCCTGATCCGCGCCGCCGACTGCGAGTTCCTCTCCAGTGGCGTCTTCTTCGGCACCTCCGTGGAGCGGCCGGAATTCGTCGCCAATCCGTCCCTCTCCGGCGGCGGCGAACTGATGAACTTCATGGGCTACCCCGTCGATTATCTCCACTATCTGACCGGCGCGCGCGTCACCGAAGTCTTCGCGGAGGCGGGCACCTTCTTCTTCGACGCGCACAGGCAATTCGGCGTCGAAGATGTCGGTATCCTTTCGCTCCGGCTGGAATACGATATAATCGCGTCACTCACCGTTGGCAGAGTACCCTTCGCGCCCACGCCCGGCACAGGCGCCTCGACCCTCCGGCTCATCGGCTCGCACGGGCACATGACCGTCGATGAGAACCGGCCGCAACTGGATATCTGGAGCACGACCACGGAAAGGAGGGGGCGCACCATCGGGGGAGAATCCGCGCCGAGCACCGTCGCCACGCAGATTCGCGCGTTCATCGGGGACATCCGCGAGGACCGCGCACCGCTCTACGGCGTGCGGGACGCCTGGGCGACCATCGCCGCCATCGAAGCCGCGTATCGCTCGCTCGCGACCGGCCAGCCTGCGTCCGTCGTCGCCGTTCCCGCGTAAAATGGCGCATGTGAGAAGAGGGAGGGCAGTATGCATCGCGTCCAAAGGTCCATCGGTCTCCTGATCGTTTCGCTCACCATCGCGGGGATGCTCGCGGCGTGCGGCGGCTCATCCAGCCCGACCGCGACGACGGCAGCAACCAAAGCGGCGGCTGCGCCGACGACCGCCGCCGCCCCGACAACGGGCGCCACTGCCGCCACGACCGCGCCAACCACTGCGGCCGCCGCAGCGACGAGCCCCGCCGGTTCCGCAGCCGCGCCGACAACCGCCGCTGCCGCCATCCCGACAACTGCTCCGGCTGGCTCTGCGGTTGCGACGACCCCGCAAGCAGTGGCCGGCGCCACCGGCGGTACATTGACGGGCGGCTTCGATGTTGGCCCCGGCGGGAGCCCGAAGCAATTCTATCCCCCGACGATGGGCGCTGGGTACGTCTGGTTGGAGAAGTACTTCTCCAAACTGCTCGTGTATGACGTCGGTTTCACGAAGATGCAGGGCGAACTGGCCGAATCGTGGACGGTCTCGGCGGACGCCAAGACCTTCACCTTCAAGCTGCGCCCGAATGTCAAGTGGCACGACGGCATGGCGTTTACCTCGGATGACGTGAAGTTCTCCGTCGAACTGGCGAAGAACCCCGACAGCGGGAACGTCTACCAGCCGAAGTACACCGACATTGCCGACGTCGCGACGCCCGATCCATTGACGGCGGTCATCACGACGAACAAGCCAAACGTGGCGCTGCTGGACGCGATGGTTTTCGTCTTCATGTTCCCCAAGCACGCGCTCGCCGCGATCCCGACGAAGGAATTGGAGAAGAATCCCTGGTGGACGACGAACCCGATCGGCACCGGCCCCTACAAGTGGAGCAAGTACGTCCCCGATCAGTACGTCGAACTGGTCGCGAACGACGCTTACTGGCGCGGTCGCCCGAAGTTGGACAAGCTCATCAACCGCTATTTCACGGCGCCGGGCAGTGCCTTGATCGCCTTGCAGAAGGGTGAAATCCAGTTCACGTACGTCACATTGGACGAATCGGAACTGGTCAAGAAGGACGCGAACCTGACGCTGATCCCCGGCCCATCGCAAGTCGAGAACGACCTTCAGTGCAACCTCAAGGACCCGCGCTTCCAGGATGTCCGCGTGCGTCAGGCGTTCATGTACGCCATCGACCGGACGACGATTGTCGACCAACTCTTCAAGGGCGCGGCGGTCACCACCCCGTGCGTCTTCGACAACCCGAAGTATCTGCCGAAGGACGCGAACCCGTACAAGCGCGACGTCAACATGGCGAAGCAACTGCTGAAGGACGCGAACTGGGACTCAATCAAGGGGCAGCCAATCGAGTTGCTGACCTATTACGGCGACCAACTCTCGCAGGACATTCTCGTCGCGATCCAGCAGCAACTGGGAGACGTCGGCATCCAGATCAAGATCAAAGCGGTGGACGTGCCCACATTCAACGGCTTCGTCAATAAGGCCGCGCCGGAGTTCACCCTCTACTACGCGGGCGCGGCCAATGGCGCCGACCCGGACGTGACGAGCATCTACTTCCTCTCCACCGCACTGCCGCCAGCCGGATCGAACCGCGGCTTCTTTACTAATGCCGACGCGGACAAGTACTACACCGCCGGGCGATCCGAAGCCGACACGACCAAGCGCGCCGAGGATTATCAGAACGCCTGCAAGGTCCTCAACGACCAGTTGCCGTGGGCGCCGATGTGGGTGACCACCCGGTTCGGTGCGGTCTCCAAGAGCGTCCAGAACTTCATCTACACCCCGTCCGCCGGGAGCGGCAAGTACTACGACCAATCTGAGTTGTGGAGTCTGGCGAAGTAGCGAGTAGCGAGTAGCGAGTAACGAGTAACAAGTAACAAGTAGCCGGAGGCCGCCTCTTGTTACTTGTTACTTTCCCCTTGTTACTCCCCGTGAGGGGCTATGGCACGGTATATCCAGCGGCGATTGGTGATTACGATCCCGATTTTGATCGCGATCACGGCGATTATCTTCGGCTTGCTCCAACTGACGCCGGGCGATCCATTGGATGCCTACCTTGGGCCGGACGTGAACCTGAGTCAGGCGCAGCGCGACATCAAACGCCACGAACTGGGCCTGGACCGGCCCGCGCCGATCCGATACGTCTACTGGCTGCGTGAGGTCGCGAAGGGCAATCTCGGCAACCGGATCAAGACCGGGGAGCCGGTCGGCACAGTCATCAAGCAGCGGATCATCCCCACGCTCTCGCTGATGGGCAGCGGGCTGGCAATCGGCATCCTCCTCGGCGTCGTGCTCGGCGTGATCTCCGCCGTCAAGCAGTATTCGTTCCTCGACTTCATCCTAACCGTCCTCGCCTTCCTCGGCGCCTCTACCCCGGCGTTCTTCGCCGGCCTCCTTGGGCTCTACGTCTTCGCGCTCCGGCTTGGCTGGTTCCCGGCGGGCGGGCTCGCCACGCCGGGCGTGCCATATTCATTCTGGGATCACCTTCACCATATTATCCTGCCCGCGCTGATGCTCTCGCTCTTTCAGGTCTCCTCGATCATGCGCTACACCCGCTCGGCGATGCTCGGCGTCCTGACACAGGACTACATCCGCACCGCACAAGCGAAGGGGCTCTCGCGCCGCGTCACAGTCGCCAGCCACGCGCTGCGCAACGCGATGATCCCGATCATCACCGTTATCGGCGCGACCATCCCCGCACTGGTCGGCGGCGCGGTCTTCCTCGAATCGATCTTCTCGTGGCCGGGGATGGGCACGCTTTATCTCGATGCCATCGCGGGGCGCGACTACCCGCTCATCATGGGCATCACCTTCATCATCGCGACCGTCATTCTCGTCGCGAACCTGCTCACCGACCTGGCCTACGCCTTCATCGACCCCCGCATACGTTATGGATGAGTACCAGTGGTGGCGGCGGGCTTCGTAGGGGCGGACACGCCGGAGGTACAACCGC
>JBPCMC010000193.1:0-8216 GCA_051002645.1 Thermomicrobiales bacterium | reverse complement strand
GCGCGCAAGCTGTTGCATCTGGCGTGGGCGCTGGTGACGAAACAGCAACGGTATCGGTCGAATTATCGAATCGTCGATCCGCTACTCTCTGCTGCTTGACAGCCAATACCGTATCTCTGGGCAGTATGCGGTTCTCCCCGGCTTCAAAAAAGGAGCACGTCATTGAGCACGCAGGCATTGATCGCGGATTGGGTGGAGCGGCGGACATGGGCGGTCGTTGGGGCGAGCGACAACCGGGCGAAGTTCGGCAACCGGATTTACCGGGTGCTGCGCGAGCGCGGCTACACCGTCTATCCGGTCAATCCGACGATGGAAACCGTCGAGGGGGATCGCGCGTACCCGAATGTCGGCGCGCTGCCGGCGGGCGTCGAGGTGCTGGATATTGTCATCCCGCCGCCGCGCGTGCCGCCGGTGCTCGATCAGGCGAAGGTGGCGGGGATTACGCGCATCTGGCTCCAACCCGGCGCGGAATCGCCGGACGTGCTGGCGTACGCGGCCTCGCTCGGCCTCGATGTGATCGCGGGCGGCCCATGCGCCATGGTCGAGGCGCGCACCTGGCCGAAGGACGGAGAGAGCGGCGCATGAGCGAAAGCCCGGCCAATACGCCGCGACCGACGCTCGCGGGCGACCGCATCATCCTCCGGCCGACCGAGGAGGCGGATTTCGTCCACGGCTATCGGTGGGAGCTGGACAAAGAGGTGCAATACTGGGCGCAGGGTGACCACGCGCCGCCGGATTTGACCTTCGCCCAGTACAAGGCGCAGTTCGCGCCGCCCATCGGCAGGCCGGGAGAGCAAGATCACTTCACGATCATCGCCCGGCCGGATGCGGTGATCGGCTTCATCGGCTACTTCCACGCGGACCGGCGCGTCGGCAAGGTCGAGGTCGGCATCGGCATCGGCGAGAAGGCGTATTGGGGCAAAGGGTATGGCCGGGAAGCGATGCATCTCCTGCTGGCACATCTCTTCGATGGGCTCGGCTACCGGCGCGTCGAGTTGGATACCTGGAGCGGCAACGAGCGCGCGATTCGCGCCTATCGCGCGTGCGGCTTTCAAATCGAGGGGCGGCTGCGCGGTAGCGAACTGATCGACGGCGCGTACTACGACACGATCCTCATGGGCCTGCTCCGCACGGAGTGGGAGGCGTTACATGCACCCCCGAATGTGGCGCGATAGCATCCAGCCAAGCAGTCCCGTCCGAACGGACAGGCGCCGATCCGATCCAACGGTACTGAACCGCCAAGCCGCCAAGGACGCCAAGCGGAGAATGATTGAATACAGAAGAGAGAAGTGGAGGTTTTTGTGGGTCCTCTTGTGCCCAGTGCCAAAGTCCCCTTCTTGGCGTCCTGGGTGGCTTGGCGGTTCATCCCCAGTAATTTTTGCACTGGCTCTTACGCCGACGGACATGGCGGGCGGCGCGCGAAGTGTGCGTGGTACGATACGCATATGGGAGACGCGCCGGACATTTCCATCGTCATCGTCAGCCGCAACACGCGGGAGTTGCTGCGCGCCTGTTTGCGCTCGATAGAGGACCATGCGGACGGGCTCACCATCGAGGTGATCGTCGTGGACAGCGATTCAGGCGATGGATCGGCGGCGATGGCGCGGCGGGAGTTTCCGGGCGTGGTCGTGCTCGAACCGGGCGAGAACACCGGGTTCGCGCGGGGCAATAACCTCGGCATCACGCGGGCGCGCGGCGACGCGGTGCTCCTCCTTAATCCCGACACCGAACTGACGGCGGGCGCGCTCCGGGCGATGCGGGATGCCCTCCGCGCGGACGCGACGATTGGTGTCGTCGGCCCGCGCCTCCGTTACCCGGATGGGAGCGTGCAATCCTCCCGCCGCCGCTTCCCGACTCTCGCCACCGCGCTCGTCGAGAGCACCGTCGTGCAGGAATGGTGGCCCGATCACCCGGCGCTGGCGCGCTACACGATGGCCGATCTGCCCGACGACCGGCCACACGACGCGGACTGGTTGGTCGGCGCGTGCCTGCTCGTGCGCCGCGCGGTCTTCGCGCGCGCCGGGTTGCTCGACGAACGACTCTTCCTCTATTCCGAGGAGCCGGAATGGTGCTGGCGCGTCCGCAAGGCGGGGTGGCGGGCGCGCTACGTCCCCGCCGCCGAGGTGTGGCATCACGAAGGGACGAGCACGGGGCAGAATATCGCCGTCCGGCAGCGCGCCTTCGCGGTCAGCAAGACGCACCTGATGGGGACGCTCTACGGCCCGGTGATCGGGGCGGTTACACGGGCGGCGCTCGTCCTCGACCAGGCGGTGCGCCTCGTCCGCGAGGGCGCGAAGTGGTCGCTCGGGCACAAACGCGATCTGCGCGCCGGGCGTCTGCGCGCCGCGCGGGTGACGCTCCGCGCGTTGCTCTTCCCCACGGCGCGCGGGCGGTGACGGCGATGCGCGTGCTGCTCATCTCCGCCGAATACCCGCCCACTCCCGGCGGCGTCGGTGATTACACCGCCCTGCTTGCGGCGCATCTCGCCGAGGCGGGTGCGACGGTCTCCGTGCTCACGAGTGGATCAGGCACGACCGTGCGGGATGGGGATGTCACGGTCTTTCCGATCGTTCCACGGTGGGATTGGACAATCGCGCGAATTGTCCGGAGCGCGGTGGAGAATGTACGACCGGACGTTCTGCATCTTCAATATCAGACGGGTATGTACGGGATGCACCCGGCGATTAACCTCCTAGCTTGCCCCAAGCCTTTTACGAGGCGACAGACGGTTTATCGATCTGCCACAGTGTACAAATACGCTCCTGAGCCACAGTTACGCCCTTGGTTTGTCACGACATTTCACGATCTCCGCCCGCCGTACCTCTTCCCGAAAGCGGGCCCGCTTCGCGAACATGTCACCTATCTCCTCGCCCGCGAGAGTGACGCAGTGATCGGCACAAACGGTAGCGACGGGGCGAGGATCGGCCAATGGAACCGCCATGCAACCGTGATCCCAATTGGCAGTAATATCCCCGCCGCGTCGTGCCTGGACGCTGCGGGTGTGCGCGCTCGCTATGGCACCCCGGACGGCGCGGCGCTCTTGACGACCTTTGGCCTGCTCAATCACTCGAAGGGGATCGACACAGCGATTGGCGCGCTCGGTGTGCTGAAGCGGCAAGGAGTGGACGCACGGCTCCTGTTCGTCGGCGCGGGCGCGGGCGCGAACGATCCGACGAACCGGGCGACCGAGGCCGCGCTCGATGCCCAATGTGCCGCTGCGGGTGTAGCGGACGCTGTCACCCGGACAGGCCCGCTGCCCGCCGATGAGGTCGCGCGCGTCCTCGCGGCGAGCGATCTCTGCCTGCTGCCATACCGCGATGGCGCGTCGCCCCGACGTGGCAGCCTGCTCGCGGCGTTGACGCAGGGCATCCCGGTCATTACGACGACGCCTGCTCCCCATGCCTACGATGGCGTGCCGGAGCCGCGCAATGGCGAGGTCGCCCTCTTCGTCCCGCCCGACGATAGTGACGCGCTCGCGGAGGCGGTGCGCCGGGTGATTGACGACAGCGCGCTCGCGGCGCGGCTCCGCGCGGGGGCGGCGGCATACGCGGCGCGATTCTCCTGGTCAGCGATTGCGGCGCAGACACTGGCGGTCTATGCGGCGCTCAGCAAGCGGGAAATCCCGGACGATGCCATCGCGCCGGTCGCGGCGGGTGGGCGTTGATGGCTACCCTCATCGACCAGACGGCGGCAGCGACCACCCCGCCCCGCGCGCGTTCGGGTTGGGCGTGGACGCGCGGCGAGGCGATCCCGCTCGTGCTCCTCGCGCTGCTCACGCTGCTCGGCGGGGCGATGCGCCGCTATCATCTCGGTCAGCAGGGCCTCTGGTTCGATGAAGCGGACATCGTCATGCGCGCGCGGCAGCCGCTGCCGGATTTGCTGCGCAACTTCATCCATCCCGGCGAGAATGGCCCGCTCTATACCCTCGGTCTGGCTTGCTGGACGCGATTGCTCGGCACCTCCGAAGGCGCGGTACGCCTGCCCTCCGCTATTGCCGGGACGCTCGCCATCCCCGCGATGTACGCGCTCGGTCGGACATTGCGCGGGCCGCGCCTCGGGCTGATCGCCGCCGCGCTGCTGACGATCTCGCCCTACGCGCACTGGTACGCGCAGGACGCTAAGATGTACAGCCTGCTCGTCCTGCTGACGATTGTCACGACGTGGCTATTGCTCGCCGCGGTGCGACGGGGCGGTGCGGCCTGGATCGCGTACGGCGTGACGGCGGCGGTCACGCTCGGCATCCACGCGACCTTTCTGCTCGTCCTCGCCGCGCACGCCGTTATCGCCTGGATCGTCTGGCGTACCGGCTATGGCGTGCGCCCGGAGCGGCGGCAGATGCGCCTCCTGGGGCTGCTCGTCGGTCTCGCGGCGTTGCCCCTGCTCGTCTGGGGCGTCATTTTCGTCGTCCAGAACGGCCCGACCTGGCAGGTGAAGGCGACACCCTGGGCGATCCTGCGAAGTATGCTCGTCGAGTTCAGCGTCACGCACAAGGCTGATGCCTCCACGCAGACCTGGGGCGTGCTGCTCTCCGTCATCCTCGTCGCGCTCGGTGTGGGGTTGACGTGGCGAGCGGGTGGCGAGACTCCCCTCTCCCGCACGGCGGGGGAGGGGTCGGGGGTGGGGGCCGTCTGGCCGTCTCGCCTTAATCTGCTGGTCATCGTCGCGATTAGCGTCATACCGGGGCTGCTCTTCATCGTCCTCTCGACGCGGCGGGCGATCTTCGAGCCTCGCTACCTAATCGTCGCGCTGCCCGGCTTTCTGCTGCTCGCCGCGCTCGGCATCGACGGGTTGTGCCGCTGGCGGACAACGTGGTTGCTCGCGGCGGCGGGGGGCATCGCGGTCGTACTGCTGGCGTCGATGCCGTTGCGGGCCGTCAACTTCTCGACTACGCCGCAGAAGGAAGATTGGCGCGAGGCGTATCGGCATCTCGCCGAGCACGCGCGGGTCGGCGACGGCGTCGTCATCTACCCCGGCTATCTGCGCACCACCTATGAGTACTACGCCATGCAATTTCCCGCCTTGCGTACTCTGCCCATCGTGACGCCGCCCTCGCTCGCGCCGGGGACGGCAGTTACGGATCGCGATCTGAATGCCTTCTTCACGACCGCGACGCGTGGTTGGGGGCGGGCATGGCTCGTCGAATCGCCGGAGCGCGCGCCGACGCAAGACCCGGATGGTCGCGTGCTCGGCTTCTATACAAGTGGTATCCCCGGTTTGCAGGCGGGGCAGACGCTCTTTGAGGAGCGCAAATACAACGGCGTCCTGCTCGATTGCTTCGCCTACGACGGGCCGTTCGGCTCGGATCGGCTGCCGCCGCAGATCACGACCGACCTCACTATCGGTGCAACGGGCATCGGCCTCTTCGGTGCGTCGCTCGACACACCGGGAGGGGAGAAGCGGGTGGCGCGCGGCACCTTCGCGCCGCTCCTGCTCCGCTGGGTGACACCGAAGCAGCCAGTACGGGAGGACTACCTCGCGCTCGTCCGGCTCGTCGATGCGTCGGGCACGGAGGTCGGACGCTACGATATTGCGCCGCTGGACGGGCACTGGCCGACGAGCACCTGGATACCGAACGACGACCCGTACGACCCGCACGACCTCTTCATCCCGCCCACGCTCGCGCCCGGCCAGTACCGCATCCTCGTTGGCATGGCGCCGGTCGGTGATCCGGCACACCCGCTGCCCATCTTTCGGCGCGATGGCAGCCGCGCCGACACGGACGGCCTGGTACCCATCATGACGATTGCCGTAACTTGATAGCAATGAGCAACGAGCAATGAGTTGGGAGCATCAGGATTCACTCATTGCTCATTGCTCTCCAAAAATGCCGAGTGGCAGATAGGCTGAGACGATCCAGTTCGGCGCATCGACGATCTCGCTGATTTTGAGATCGACCGCCGCCCCGCAGAGGCAGTATGCCTGCTCGCGGGTCATCGCGTAGTTCGTCGCCAGATGGTCGATCATGTAGCGGATCGCCTGCTGCGCGTTGCGGAAGAGGTCCGGGCCGTGCGCGGTGGTCACGAAGTAGCCGCCGGTGTCCGCGACGGTCAGTTTCCGTCCCGGCGGGGTGGTGAAGCGCAGTTCGGGGATATTGGCGCCCTTGTGGAGATCGAAACGGAGAGTGACGGTCATCGGCGTCTCGATGCCGGTGCCGTTCACCTCGCCGTCCCCTTGCGCGGCATGGCA
Source organism: Thermomicrobiales bacterium (assembly GCA_051002645.1). GTDB lineage: Bacteria > Chloroflexota > Chloroflexia > Thermomicrobiales > JALYUS01 > JALYUS01. The sequence goes on along the minus strand of JBPCMC010000193.1, from coordinate 2,030 downwards.
ATCGCCGCACGAAAAGAGCGCGCCAGGGACGAGCACGGGGAATTGCACGACGCTGCCGGGCGTCAGGTGCCGGATGTCGAGGTTGCCGCCGTTCTCGCGCGGCGGGATGGTGGTCAGTCGCCCGTTCTCGCGCGGGCCGACGCCCATCACACCGCAGAACGGCTCGTACGGGATGCGGATGTCGTCGCGGAAGAGGCAATCATCGCCGAGCGCGTAATGATGCACATATGGGTTGGGGAAATCTTCCCCGAGCAGGCCGAAACCGGGGATGACCGCGTTCCATCCCCACGCTTTGTGCGCCAGACTGACGACCTCGACAACGAGCGCGTCGCCCGGTTCGGCGCCCTCGACAGAGACCGGGCCGGTGAGCGGGTGAATCGGATCGAAACTGAGCGTCGCGAGCGCCTCGGACGGCGTGCCCGGCACAATCTGCTTCGCGGATGCTTCGAGCGTCTCAAAGACGACCGTGTCGCCGGGTTGGATGCGCACGCGGGGCGGCAGCGTGTTGTCCCAGAAGGGATGACACTGCAGGTCATCGAGATGATGGGTCGCCATGGGTATGACTCCTTTCTCCTCTCCGTTCGGCTCATTCGATGATCGTAGTATGCGCCCGGCGCCGTGTGCGGGCAACAGGTGATTCTGATAACCGAAGAGCCTGATGCCCCGTGCCCTGTCAGATTGGAGAGGCGTTACCCGGCGAGGTGCTCGTCACGCGCGGCGAGCACGCGGTTGACTTCGGGGTGGGGGAGGGCATTGGCGGGGGCGAGAACGCCCGATTCACCTGCCGCGAGCAGTCGTGTCGCCGCCTCTGTCGCAGTTGCGTACGCCAGACGGAAGAGTCCCGAACCGGTGGACAGCCGGCGCACACCGAGTTCGCGCAGCACGGAGAGCGGCGGTGTGAGAGGCGACGCGAGCAGGTTGACGGGACAGCCCGCCTCACGCACGAGCAGGGCGATGTCGCGGCGTGCCTCCTCGGGCGACTGGCCGCGCATCGGTAGTAAGGGCACGTAGACGCAATCCGCGCCGTGTGCGGCGTAGCGTTGGCAGCGGCGGATCGCCTCCGGCAGCCACGACTCCGGCGGACCGTGTTGCTGCATGAGGACATCCGTCCGGGCGTTGAGTACGCCCGGCACGCCGCCAACCTGTAACGCCTCGCGCGCCGCATCCAGCCGTTCGGCGTGTGCGGCGGGGTCGCGCAGTTCACCGACCATGCCGTCGCCGATCCCGTCTTCGAGATTGATTCCCACGCCGCCGACTGCGACGACTCGTCGCACGTTCTCGGCGAGGTGCGTCGGGCTGTCGGCATAGCCGCCCTCGAAGTCAACCGTGACCGGGAGATCCACTGCCGCCACGATCTGGCGGACGACCGCGAGCATCTCGTCGAGGGGCACGCGCTGGCCGTCCGGGTAGCCGAGCGCGGCGGCGATCCCGGCGCTCGTGCTCGCCAATGCCTGACACTCGGGCAGGCTGGCGAGGAGCCGCGCGCTGAGGCGATCCCATGGGTTCGGCAACACGAGGACATCAGGGCCTTCGTGCAACTGGCGCAAGCGCAGCGCCTTTTCCTGCCAGGCCGGGGCACGATCGGTCGGGGTGTCGAGCAAGGGATTAATCGTCATTACGTCCTCCGCATGAATGGAATACGGACTGAAATCACCCAATGGCATCAGCGTGCCATCTCGGGTGCAATGTGCGGCGCGCCGTGCGCCACCTTCGCACTCAGTATCGGAGCCATAGCATCATTTGTCGAATGCATGAAAACTATTTTACCCATCAGCTATACTGATAGAAATAGAGGTCATTGAAGCGCGTTGGCGGCATTATCCGCGACCATCTTTTTCACCGGGCGGTGGGAACAGTGCGCCGTATCCAACTGCCACGCGATCCAGGATGCGCCTCAAAACCGATCGGTCACGGGGATGGGGCACTGTTCCCGTAGAGGAAAGGGCCCCACCTTCCCCCCCCCCCAAAAGGACGACTTCCCCCCCCCACCCCCGCCACCTTTTTCCCCCCCCACCCCCCCCACCCTTCCG
>JBPCMC010000192.1:0-5307 GCA_051002645.1 Thermomicrobiales bacterium | reverse complement strand
CTTCCAGCCTGCCTCTCAGGGCGGGGAAGGCAGGCTGGAAGCCTGCGACCACCCGTTGCTGCGCGCGTCCCTCAACATATAAGACACCAAGAACACCAAGAAAATGCAATCCATTTTCTCTTGGTGCTCTTGGTGCTCTTGAAACTGACTCAATCCGTGGCGGTCCCAACGGCACGGGTCACGTCGTATGCGAATACCGCTCTCAGGTGAATTGACAGTCGTGCGGCAATCGTCTATGCTGAATCTACGGACATACTGAATGGGATCAATGCTCTGAGAGAAGCCGATGGCGGATCGCGTGATGCGCATTCGCGTGTCCCAAATGGCTTACGCGCGTGATGGCGCGGTGGTGGAAGAAGGGTCAGGAGCGAGGAGGGGCGGGATGGCGATCAGTTTTCACCGGGCGAAGCGGCGGAGTATCCTGAAAAGTGGCGCGGCGATGATCGCGGGGGCGTTGAGCCTCGGTGGTGCGGGGACAATTGCGCAAGCGGCGACGGCTGATGGGGGCGGGAGCACGACTCTGACTCTCTACGGTCGCCAGTGGCAGATGTACACCCCCGATCGCCGGGCGGGGATGGCGCCCGTCAAAGGGGATCAGGTGGCGATGTTCGGCGAGTTCCTTGACGCCGTGGGCGGCCAGAAGGTCGGCGAATTCTATGCCAACTGTTTCTGCGTCGATGCGCCCTTCGGCGCCAACCCGTTTGCCGCCGCCAATGTCGAGATGCACACGCTGAATCTCGACGGCGGCACGATCATCGGCATGGGCTCCGCCTCGGCGGGCGAGAATGAGTACGCCATCGTCGGTGGCACGGGGCGTTTCCTCGGCGCACGCGGCAGTTACGTCGCGCGGCAGCGACCATGGGAACTCGGGGGCGACGGTACTGCGGAGTTCGTGATCACATTGATGGCATAAAAGGGGGGGGACGATGGCAGCGGTTGACTTTTTCCTCAAGATCGACGGGATCGAGGGCGAAAGCCCGGACGATAAGCATAAGGGCGAGATCGACATTGAGTCCTTCAGTTGGGGCGCGACGAACAACTCGAGCGCCGCCCACGGCAGTGGTGGTGGCGCCGGGAAGGTCTCCATGCAGGACTTCCATTTCGTGATGCACTTCAACAAAGCCTCACCGGCGCTCTTCCTCGCCACCGCCACCGGAGAGCACTTCAAGAAGGCCGTCCTGACCGTGCGCAAGGCTGGCAAGCAGCCAGCGGATTATCTCACCTGGACGCTGAGCGATTGCCTCGTCTCGTCCTACCAGACCGGCGCCAATAGCGTGGCTGTGCAGGAATCCGTGGGCAACCCGGAGGAACCAAGCCCGGAGGTCAACGCGGTGCGCAACAGCACGTCGGGCGCGCCGGTCGATGAGTTCAGCCTGAATTTTTCCAAAATCGAGGTGTCGTACCAGCCACAGAACCCCGACGGCTCGCTCGGCACCCCGGTGAGGGCCGGTTGGGACCTCGCCACTCAAAAGAAAGCCTGACGTTCGTCGGCGAGGTAACGAATCCAATCATCTCTCTCGCTCCCCCTCTCCTTTGCTTGTCAGCAAAGGAGAGGGGGCTGGGGGGGTGAGGCTTCTCCCCTATGCCAGCACCGGCATACGAATCGCGGCGTGGACGGGGCCGATGCTGTCCGCGATCTGGCGAAGCACCTCGGGCAGGATCGCCTGCGGGCCGTCGCAGAGCGCCTGCGCCGGGTCGTGATGAATCTCGACAATTAAGCCGTCCGCACCGGCGGCGATGGCGGCGAGCGACATCGGGGCGACGAGCGCGCGGCGGCCCGTGCCGTGCGACGGATCGACGATCACCGGCAGGTGGGTGAGGTCCTTGAGCAGCGGCACCGCCGTCAGGTCGAGCGTGAAGCGGACGATCGGGTCGAAGCCGCGAATGCCCCGCTCGCAGAGCACGACCTCCTCATTCCCCTCCGCCAACACGTACTCCGCGCTCATCAGCCACTCCTCGATCGTCGCGGAGAAGCCGCGCTTAAGGAGCACCGGCCGGCCCGAGCGCCCGGCCTTGCGCAGCAGCGGGAAGTTGGACATATTGCGCGCGCCGATCTGAAGCATGTCCGCGTACTCGGCGACGACGTCCACCTGATCCGGCTCCATCACCTCGGTGACGACGGGCAGCCCCGTCTCCTCGCGGGCGAGGGCGAGCAGTTCCAGCCCCTCGACGCCGAGACCCTGGAAGGAGTAGGGCGAGGTGCGCGGCTTGTACGCGCCGCCGCGCAGCATCACGGCGCCCGCCGCTTTGGCGGCCCGCGCCGTGAGCAGGAGCGGCTCGCGCCCCTCGACGACGCACGGCCCGGCGATCAGCACGGGCATCTCGCCGCCGATTTCTACATCACCGATGCGGACGATGGTGCGCTGCGGATGGAACTCGCGCGAAGCGAGTTTATACGGCTTCGAGATGCGAATCACCATCTCGACCCCCGGCAGCGCCTGCACATGGTCGACGAGGTCCTGCGAGGGCGCGCCACCGAGCACACCGATCACGTTCCGCTCCGTCCCCTCGATCACCCGGTGCCCATGCCCCGCCGCCGTGATGGCGGCGAGCACATGCTCCAGATTCTGCTTGTCCGTCCCCGTCCGCATCTGCACGATCATGGTGCCCTCTCCTCGCTCTTGCGCCAGCGCTCCTGCTATCCCCGCTATCGCACACGTTACCATTCGGTTCGCCCTCGATCCTCGCCACACTCCGCCGGCCCTCGGCGCACAAAAAAACAGCGGGCCATCTCTGCCGCTGTGTCCGCCGGTGCCGTCGTCTGGTTCGGAGCGGGTCCGCTAGGTAAGCGCCACCACCCCGACCGACAACACCGGCGGGGTAAAGTACGCATAAAACCAGTCGGGGCGAACCATCTTTCTCATCACGTCACGCACCGTAGCAGACGCCGCACGGAAAGTCAATCTTTTTGGGAAGCCGGTAGTCGGCAGCGGGCAGCAGACAGCGGGGAATGACCGGACGGAAAGGAGCACGCGACGGGGTCGCGTCCTATCTCATTGCTTGCCGGGTCGAGCGATAGGGCGGCGGCGCGTCCCAGTCGCCGCCGAGCAGCGGAGCGAGGCGGGCAGGTAAATCGCGCGCGACCTGCGCGGCGTGTTCGCGCAGACCGAGAGCAGCGTCGTCCGGGATGGCGATGCCGTGCGCTCCCCAGGCGAGCGAGAGGTCGTCAGGGATCGCGGCGGTTTCGTAGGCGCGAAGGGTGAACGATGCGTCGGCGGGGGAGGGTGTGCCATAGGGCCGCCAGCCGAGGTAGGAGAGCCAATCCTGATACGACGTGCGCACCACGCCGCCGCCGAGCGCGGAGAGCATCGTGCCATCGCCGAGCGAGATGCCGACGTGCCCGTAGGGGCTGGCGCGCTGGTCGAAGAAGACGAGGCTCCCCGCAGGCGCCGCCCCGCGATAGAGCGGGCCGTCGATTGCGTCGAGGATGGCGCTCGCGTAGCGCGCGTGCGCGATGCCCGCCTCCGTCAGCACATCTCCGGCGAACATCTCGCACCACCCGACCCACGGTACACCGTCCGGTCGGTAGAATTCGCCGTAGTGACGTAAGGCCGTCCGAGCAATCAGCGCGTTGCCGCCGATGCCGGGATCATCGAGGATTTTCAGGCCGGAGAGGTCGAGCGTTGGCACCGAGGGCGGCGGCGCGGTTGTGGGGACGTTGGTCGGCGTGATGAGCGCCACCGCCTGCGTATTCGGCGGAGCGGAGGCGCTGGGCGTTGCCGTCGCGACGGACTTAGCAGTCGCAGCTGGTGTCCCGGAAGGTTTCGGGGTCGTGGTAGCCGGTGTCGCAGTCGATGTTGGCGAGGGCGAGGCCGATGCCTGCGTGGGTGTCGTCGTTACGGCGGAATGCGGCGTCGCGGAAGGGGACGCGGAGGATGATGGTGTCGGACTGGCGGGGTGCGGTGTGGCCGTCGGTGTCGGTGTCGGTGTCGGGGGCGGTGTCTTCGTGGGCGATGCGACGGCGTTGACGGCCACCTGCGGAGAGACGACCGGCGGCGTCGCAATCCGTCCGGCTGGGGCGGGTTGGACGGGCGCGACGACCGGCGCCGGTGTCGCTGCCGTCACGGGGGAAGACAGAGCGAGGCCAAGCATCACGCCCGCGATCAGCAGGGACGCGAACGGGCGAGAGGAATGTGACAGAGCGAAGCGGTGCAACGATGTGGCAGTAATTCGCTCGCGCGTATGAATCAAAGGTATCCTCACCAGATGTTCACGACGGCCGAACCCACTCGTATGAACGTACGACTTGGGCATAATGTTATGTGAAGCGGCGGTTCGCGGCAACCGAGTATTCATTCGGTGTAAAATTTGAGACACTTGTTCCCCTGGCTTCTATCCCATCCTGGCGGTCATGTCCGTCGTTCCGCCATCACGGAGATTGCGAACGGCGGCACGACGCCACGGTGACAGTGGACGAAAAACGGATGGGACTCTCTCCACGGTTTCGTCGGTGCGATACAATGCGGCCCATATCGCGAAGGAGGAACAGCGTGGTCACGGTCCATCTCCGACTCCGGACGCTCATCTATTTCGCGCTCATCGTGTTCGCGGTCATCGTCATCTGGACCAAGCTCTTCGATGTGGTGCTCCTTCTGCTCGTCAGCGGCATCTTCCTGGCGGCGATCGAACCGATCGTGGAGCGCATCGAGCGCTCCGGTCTGCCACGCGGCATCGCCGTCCTGACCGTCATGCTGCTGATCGCATCGGCGGCCGCGCTCGTCGCCTTCCTCGTCGTCCCCGCGCTCTTTACGCAGATCACGGATCTCCTCTCCAACCTGCCCAATACGGTAGATCGTTTGCGCGCACTCTTGCAGCAACATGGCCTCGGTAACCAGTTCAACGATCAGCTCGATCAGATCAAGGTGCCGAGCAACTTGGCCGGGCATGTCCTCGGCGCCAGCACGGCAGCCTTGAGTTTCCTCGTCGCCGCGCTGACCGTCGTCATTGTTACGACCTACTTGATCCTCGACGCCCGGCGGATCGACCAGATCCTCTACGAACGGCTACCGCGCAAGTACCACCACCACGCGCGCTACATGCTCGCGACGATGCAGGAGGTCGTCGGCGGCTATATCCGGGGGCAGGTGCTGACGAGCGCGATCATCACGGGCTTCGCGCTCGTCCTGCTGATCGTGCTGCGCGTGCCGAACCCGATGCCGCTCGCGCTCCTCGCCGGGGTGGGCGACATCGTCCCCGTCGTCGGCATCTTCATCATCGTCGCGCCACTGACGGCGGCCGCGCTCTCCGTCTCGGTGCAGGCGGGAGTCATCGTCGCGGTGGCGATGATTGTCTACGTTTGGGTGGAGA
>JBPCMC010000191.1:0-7088 GCA_051002645.1 Thermomicrobiales bacterium | reverse complement strand
ATGGGACTATCGTGCAACGAATCACCCCATGCAGGAGCGTCGTCTCCCTCCTGCGTCTACTCCCGATGATGTTTCGCCCTCCTCGGTAAAGGAGACTCCGCGTGGCTCGTTCGGCTCCTCCCTATTCGCAGCGTGCAGCGACGCGCACCCGGCCCTTGCCGGTCATGCGCAAGCGGTCGTATGCGCGGCGACAGCGGGCGACGGCGCCACTTTTCCGCGTCTTCGGAGCGTTCCTGCTCGTCGCGCTCGCGGTCATCATCGTCGCGGGCGTGACACTCGGCGTGCTCATCAAACGGCAGGCGGGGCGGGACGAGGCGCGGCCGTCGGACGCAATTGTCGTGCTCGGCGCGGCGCAGTGGGACGGCAAGCCGTCGCCCGTCTTGCAGGCGCGCCTCGACCATGCGTACGACCTCTACGCCGCCGGGCTCGCGCCAAAGATGATCGTCACGGGTGGCGTCGGCGTGGGGGACAGCTATTCCGAGGGCGAGGTCGCGCGCCAATACCTGCTGCACAAAGGCATCCCGGCGGCGGCGCTCCTGACGGAGAACCGGGGCCGGACATCGTACGAATCGATGCAGGGTGCGATGGCGCTGATGCAGCGCAACGGCTGGCACAGCGCCCTGCTCGTCTCGGACCCATTCCACATGTACCGCCTGAAGCGGATGGCGGGCGATCTCGGCGTGCAGGCGGCGACCTCGCCAACGCGCACCAGCCCAATCCTGCCGGGCAGCGCGGAAGAAAAGCGCTACATGGCCCGCGAAGTCGCCTCGCTCGCCGATTACCTCATCTTCCGCCGTTGAGGACGACGATTAAACACAGAACACACAGAGAGGAATACGATTTTCTTTTCCCCCTCTGTGCTCTCTGTGTGCTCTGTGCTTGATTTGTCGTCTTTTCTGTATACTCGGGCGATTTCGTGGCACCGGAAGGCGATTCGTTCGTTGTACTGGGTGCAAGGGTGAGGGGAACCTGGGGGCGGCGCGACGAGGAGTGAAGGCGTTGGGGTCATCGGCGGAGAAACGCGCGCGGCGGGGCGTGTCGTTCAGCTTCTTTTTGCTGCTTGTGCCGTTCGTGTGCTCGATCGTGACCGTCCGTGCCGCCCCGCTCGCCCTCGATCCTATCTTTCAGCTATTCGCGAGCACGATCGGGCAGGACTTCCTCGGCCTGCCGATCTCGCCCGTCATCACGCGGGACGGTATGCGCTATCAGTACACCGAGCGCGCCCGGCTCGAAACGCCCGCGAGCGGCAATGGCCCGGTCCAACTGGCGCGCGCCGGGGCGATCCTCTCCTCCGGCCGGGATTTCAAGCCGCTCGACTCCCCGAGTGTCAATGCCGATACGCGCTACTTCCCGGAGACGCGACATAGTCTCGCCTATGGATTCCGCCTCTATTGGGAGCAGCGGGGCGGCGTCGATGTGTTCGGCCTGCCGATCTCCGAGGAATTCCAGGAACGCAACCCGGTGGACAACAAACTGTACGACGTGCAGTACTTCGAGCGGGCGAAGTTCGAGCGGCACCCCGAGTTCGCTAATACGCCCAATGAAATCCAACTCGGCTTCCTCGGCAAGCAGTTGTATCAGTTCGCGGAAGGCGTGCGGCTGCCGGGCGCGACGGACCCGGTTCCGGGGCTCGCGAACCCCGGCAACCCGACCCTCGGCTTAGTCACGGAGTTCACGAACCAGCCGCGCCAGCGGCTACTCTCGATGGTGGGCGATCTCGGTATGCATTGGGTCCGCCAGCCGGTGCAATGGTTCGCGCTGGAGAACGCGCCCGGCATCTACGACTTCTCCGGGCTCGATCTGCTCGTCGATGATCTCCGCATCCAGAATGTCAGCGTCCTCTTCACCGTCTCCGGCAGCCCCAAGTGGGAGACGCCGACCGGCGATAACGGCGCGCCGCGCGATCCGGCGGACTTCGCCCGCTTCATGTCCGTGATGGCGGCACACTTCGCCGGGCGCGTCGGCGCCTACGAGATCTGGAACGAGCCGAATCTGGCGCTGGAATGGGGCCCGCGCGTCAACGCGAATGCCTATGTCGAACTGCTCAAAGCGGCGACTCCGGCCATCCGCGCGGCGGACCCGCACACGATCGTCGTCGCCGCCGCGCTCGGCCCGACCGGATACAATGACCCGACCATCGGCATCGACGACGTGCGCTATCTGGAGCAGTTAGAAGTGTACCAGAACGGTGTCTACCGCTACATGGCGGACGTGCAGGGGGCGCATCCGTACGGCTACCGGAGCGCGCCCGATATGCTGCCGCCGGAGAAGGCGAACACAGGGGAGTACACAAATCATCCCTCGTTCTACTTTCGTCGCATCGAGCAGCAGCGGCTGGCGATGATCCGCGCCGGGGACGGTGACCGTGCGATGTGGGTCACCGAGTTCGGCTGGGGGAGCGGCAACTTCCCGGAATTCTCCGATGTATCGGAGGAGACGCGCGCGCAGTGGATCGTGCAGGCCGTCCAGCAGGCCCGCGCCCGCTACCCGTGGATCGGTGCGATGTTCCTCTGGAACCTCAATTGGAGCGTCTTCAGCCCCAGCGATGTCTCCTGGGGATATTTCAGCCTCATCAACCCGGACTATAGCCCCCGCCCCGCTTACTGGGCCGTCAAGGGCTTGCAGAAATAGCAGCGTACGTTGAAGACGCCTCTTGATCTAAATACCATGCTATCGTAGTATGTCGCCATGGAGCCGCTCTCATTCGTCTACCATCCCACATTTGATCGCGCCGCCGAGGGGATGCTGACCGATGAACAGATGATTGCGGTCGAAGATATGCTGATGGTTGATCCGCGCAGGGGTGATGTGATTCAGGAGACTGGTGGGGCGCGCAAACTTCGCGTGGCGTTACCGGGGCGCGGCAAGAGTGGCGGCGCGCGATTGATCTACGTCTACATCGAGATTGGCGCGGCGATTCACTCCTTGCTCTGCTATCCGAAAAATGTACGGGGGAATCTTAGCGCGCAGCAGAAGCAGGCACTCCGAGGGATCGTCACGGCAATTAAGCGGGAGTACGCACCATGAGTGAGAAACGCATCATCGTCACCGAGGAAAATTTCGGTGATCTACTGATTCAGTCTGCGCAGGAAGCGCTTGCGTACGTCCGAGGCGATCAGTCGAGGGGACGAGTGCGGGTGCGTACCAGCCCGGTCACACTGACGATGCCACCTCCACCGGGTCCGTATACCCCTGAGCAAATCCACGCCATACGGATGCGCCTCGGGCTGAAACAACGCCAATTCGCGGACGTTCTCAATGTCAGTGACAAGACCGTGAAGGCATGGGAACAAGGGATCAATCCGCCGAGTGGCCCGGCATTGCGTCTCCTCCAGATTGCCGAACTCCACCCGGAAGTCTTCTGGGGGCGGCGGGAAGCCTGATCGTCTCTCATGTATTAAGGCTACATGTCATCGCATTATCACCCGTCCAGCCACGCATCGAGCGGCTTCTTGAGGAGCATGGTGCGCCCTGCTCCGTCACGCTGCACCACCCCTGCATCGTTGAGGGCGGCGAGAATTGCCGCGCCGAGCGCGCCGCCGAGGTGCGGGTGGCGTTCCGTCCAGTCCAGACAGCCGAAAGCAAACATCCGGCGGGCGCGCTGCGCCGTGTCGAGGTCCACGCCGCGCGCGCGGAGGGCTGTCTCGCCCGCCGGTGTGAGGCGATACCGTGGGCGCGCGCTTTCGTCTGATACCAGCCAGCCGCGCGTCAGGAGCGCATCGAGCAATTGCACGCCCACCACTCCGGCGAGGTGGTCGTAGCAGGTGCGCGCGTGGCGAATCGGCATATCGCGCTGCACGGCGCGGGCCGCCTGCGCGCTGCGCTTCGGTTGCAGAATAGTCGTTGCCATCGTTCCTCCTAATGCCGCGAACATCGCGCCGATTCGTTCGGCATCGACATGATAGGTGCGCTGTCGTCCCGTCGTGGCGACGGAGACCAATCCGGCGCGGCGGAGCAGCGCGAGATGGGTCGAGACGCGCGGCTGGGCAAGCCCCATGCGCGCCGCGAGGTCATTGACGGTCGCATCCCCGTCACAGAGGATGGCGAGCAGGCGAAGCCGCGTCTCGTCGGCGAGCGCCTGGGCAGATTCGGCGAGGGCTTGCATCTCATACATCTCGATTGTAGTATATGTGCAATGGATCGGCAATGCAAGCGGGAGGAGAACGCGATGACCGGTGAAGGGGCACAGTTCGCGGTCGTGCTCGAGCGAATCGCGCGAGACGTGATGCACCAACTGGATGGGCTGCCGGACGATGTACTGAACCGCCCCGTCCCCTTGCCGGACGCGAACACGCTCTACGCCATTGCCACGCACCTCGCCGGTTCGACCGAGTTCTGGGCCGTGCAACTGGCGAGTGGCCGCGATGCCGGGCGTAACCGCTTGGCGGAGTTCCACGCCACCGGGGACGGCCCGGCGCTGCTGGCGCGCTACGAGCGACTGATTTCGTTGGTGCATGGCGCGCTCGATGACCTGCCCGACGCGGCGCTTGACGGCATCCCGCCACAACCACCCGCCGAATACCGCAGCACCGGTGGCCTCGGTGATACACTGACGCTCCGGGATTGTTTACTCCATGCCGTCGAGCACGGCGCACTCCATCAGGGGCATATCCAGATCACCCGCCAGTTGCTCGTCGATGAGACAGGTCGGTAGCGCGGGCTTTCCAGCCTGCGAGCGGTATCACTCGAACCGTGACCATAATGCAAGGGGAACTCGCAGGCTGGGAAGCCCGCACTACCGGGGAGGAGCCTCACCAATGTCTATCGGCGCACAACCGCGTATCTCGCTCGCCGCGTTGCCGACGCCGCTCCAGGAGGCGAGGAACCTCCGTAGCGCACTCGGCGGGACGGAACGCTGCCCGCGCATCCTCATCAAGCGGGACGACCTGACGGGTCTCGCCTTCGGCGGGAACAAAGCGCGCAAATTGGAATTCCTCGTCGCGGACGCGTTGGCGCAGGGCGCGACGGTGCTCGTCACCGCCGGGGCGGTGCAGTCGAATCATGCGCGCATGACGGCTGCCGCAGCGCGCATCGCCGGAGTGAAGGCGTGCCTCGTCCTCACCGCCAAAGGCCCCGACCCCGCCGTGCAAGGCAATCTCCTGCTCGACCGGCTGCTCGATGCGGAGCTTCGTTTTATCCTGCCGGGCGAGGATATGGACGAGCGGATGGATGAGGCGATGGTGGAACTGCGCGATCGCGGCGAACGGCCATACCTGATCCCCGTCGGCGGCTCGAACGCGATTGGCGCCTTCGGCTATGTGACGGGGACGCTCGAACTGGTGGCGCAACTCTTCCAGATGGGCGAAGCGCCGAGTCGCCTCTACTACGCCAGCGGCTCGCGCGGCACCCAGGCCGGTCTCGCCCTCGGCGCGAAGATGTACAGCGCGCCCTACCGGCTCTACGGCATCGCGGTCAGCGGCGGCGACCCGGAAAAGACCGACCGTGCCGTCGAAATCGCTAATGAGGCAGCCGCCCTGCTCCGTGTCCCCACCCGTCTCACCGCCGACGAATTGCTCACCGACGAGGGATATTTCGGCGAGGGATACGGCATCCCGACGGCCGGTTGCTTGGAAGCAATCCGCCTCCTCGCGCACAACGAGGGCATCTTCCTCGATCCGGTCTACAGCGGCAAAGCGATGGCCGGCATGATCGACCACATCCGCCGTGGCGACATCGCCCCCACTGATTCCGTCGTCTTCCTGCACACCGGCGGCGCACCCGCCCTCTTCGCGCAGGTGGACCAACTCGGACTTGGGTAACCGAATCGAACCGCCAAGACGCCAAGGACGCCAAGAAAAACGAGGGAAATGAAGAACGTCTAACCCTCTCTTCTTTCCTTCTTGGCGTCCTTGCGGGCGCCCTCTGGGCAGTATTGGCGGTTCAAAATCTCTACGTCACGTCCGGCTTGTAGTGGTCATATTCCATGTGGCGGGCGGTTTTGGCGGCGATCTCCGCGCCTTTGAGGCGACCGACGACGTAGAGGGCCATGTCGATGCCCGCCGAGACGCCCGCGCTGGTGACAATGTCGCCCTCGTCCACGAAACGGGCGTCGCCCCGGACATGGACCATCGTGTAGGTCTGCGCCATCCGCTCGACACTCGCCCAGTGGGTCGTGGCGGTCTTGCCGGCGAGGATGCCCGTCTCCGCGAGTAGGAAGGCGCCGGTGCAGACGGAGGTCGTCAGTTGCGCCTCCGCTGATCGCCGCTTGATCCAGCCGATCAACTTCGGGTTGGCGACTTCTCGCCGCGTGCCCATCCCGCCCGGCACGACGAGCAGATCGAGGTGCGGTGCGTCCGCCAGCGAATAATCCGGCACAACTTTCAGCCCGTTGCGCGCTACAATCGGCTGGTTCGTGTCCGCCCGCTCCGCGACGGTGACGACGTTAAATCCGCCCTCGGTGATGTTCCCCGCCACCGCGAAAACCTCGAACGGCCCCGCGAAGTCGAGCACTTCCACATCATCAAACAGCACGATCCCGACGGTCAGCGTCTCCGTGCCGTTGTTGGTTGCCATTCTTCCTAACCCCCCCAGCCCCCTTCCCTCCGAGGGAAGGGAAAGTGATTCAGCGATAGATCCGAGTGTACAGGAAAGCCACAGCAATTGCTGCGAGTCACCCCTTCCCCGTGGGGAAGGGGCCGGGGATTAGGGCCAGTCCCCTACCCCGCGTTCCGCAGGCGCGGGTCGAGGATGTCGCGCAGCCAGTCGCCGATCAGGTTGATCGAGAGGACGGTGAGCATGATCGCGACGCCGGGGAAGGTCGCCAGCCACCAGGCGGTCGCGACGTATTGCCGTCCGTCCGCCAACATGCTGCCCCAGGTCGGCTGGCTCGCCCCGACACCGAGCCCGAGGAAGGAGAGCCCCGCCTCTGCGATGATCGTCCCGGCGACAGCGAAGGTGGCGATGACGATGGCGGGCGTGATGACGTTCGGCAGGATATGGCGGAAGAGGATGGCGGGCGGACGCGCGCCGATAGTCCGCGCGGCGACCACGTATTCGTGGTTCTTGGCGGAGAGCGTCGAGCCCCGCACGACGCGGGCGAATGGCACCCACGCGCCGATGCTGAGAATGAAGATGACGTTGCGCAAGCC
>JBPCMC010000190.1:0-5242 GCA_051002645.1 Thermomicrobiales bacterium | reverse complement strand
GTGGTCACGCTGCTGCATCAGGCGGGCTGGCGGACGATTGCCGCGCGGTTACGCTATTATAGCGGCCACCCGAAGGAAGTCCTCGCCCTCCTCGCCATCCCGCTGGCCGAGAATGCATAAGCCCTGGGTTGAACCACCAAGACACCAAGAACACCAAGAGAGAAAGATGGGATTCCCGCTTGGTGTTCTTGGTGATTCTTGGTGTCTTGGTGGTTCGAAAATCAGTCCTTAATCGGGCACGAGATCGGTGGAGAGATATTTGAGGCCGGTGTCGGGGGCGATGGTGGCGATGATGCTCCTGGCCGGGGCGTCGCGGGCGAGGCGGAGGGCGGCGGCGACGTTCGCGCCGGTGCTGAACCCGGCGAAGATGCCCTCGCGCGTCGCGAGCAGGCGCGCCGTCTCGGTTGCCTCGTCGTCGCCCATGCCGATTGTGCCGTCGCAGAGCGCGCCGTCCCACTGCGGCGGGACGGCGGCGTACCCGGCGCCCTGCAACTTGTGACGCGGATCCGTGACGTCCTTGCCCGCGATCACTTGCGACCCTTCCGGCTCGACCGCGTAGCAGAGGACCGCCGGATTGCGCGCCTTGAGCGCCCGCGCTGTGCCGAGGAATGTGCCGCCGGTGCCGACAATGGCGCAGAAATGTGTCACCGCGCCTCCCGTCTGTGCCCAGATTTCCGGCCCGGTCGTCAGTTCGTGGGCGCGGAGGTTGGCGGGGTTCTTGAACTGGTCGGGCCGGAATGCGCCGAGGGTGCGCACGAGCGCTTGCGCGCGCTCCTCGACGAGCGCGAGGTCGTCGCCGGAAACCTGCCCCGGCACGCCGCCCGGCAGTTGCGGCACGAGATCGACCTCCGCGCCGAGCGCGCGGAGCATCTGCACCCGCTCCCGGCTGTTCCCGACGCTCGTCACCGCGATGAAGTGATATCCCTTGACCGCGCAGACAATCGCCAGCCCCGCGCCCATGTTGCCGCTCGTCAATTCGACGACCGTGCCTCCCGGCTTCAGGCGACCGTCCCGTTCCGCCTCCGTGATGCACTGCAAGGCGGCGCGGTCCTTGATCGACGCGCCGGGATTCGCTCCCTCGACCTTCAGCACGACCCGCCCCGGCAGCCCCGCGCCGAGCCGGTCCAGCGCGACGAGCGGCGTCCCGCCGATAGCGTCGAGGATGGTGCCGGCGATGCCGGAGGACTGAGGACTAAGGACTAAGGACTGAGTGGCTTCGCCCTCATGCTTCACATCTCCCCGATCAGTCATGTGCTACCTCCGCTGCGATGGATGCGCGGGTGACTGCGCCGGATGCTTCCAGGAGCGCCGCGAATGCGACGAGGAAGGGCACGTCGCGGATGCCGGTCTCATGCTCGACGAGGTCGGCGACATCGAGGAGGCTCCGTACGCCGTCCAGCCAGTAGAGGGTTTGGCTGGCGACGCCGATGCCGCGTGGGTGCGCCGTGACGAGGGCGCGCAGTTCCTCGCGTCGATCTGGGGAGAGATGCCGGTCGAAGAAGCGCATACTAAGCGGCCCTTTGACGGCGCGCCGCAGGACGAGCACGGACGCCGCGCGCTCGTCCTCCGTCCATTCGCGCGGGCTGGGGTCGCTGACCACGCCGCCGACTGTCTCCTTCGCCACAGCATGAAAGGCGTCGGAGGCGCGCCGCAGTTCGTGGCGCACGACTTGTTCGGCGTCATGAGAGAGCCAGTCGAGCGCGTCCCGTGCCTCATCGCTCAGGCGGAGAACGGAGCGCAGGTTCGCCTCCTGCCGCTCCTGGCGGAAGTGCAACTGACTGGTCAGCCCGCCCCATGCGGCATCGAGCCCGCCGCCCGTCACCTCGTCGGCGAGGGCATTCGCCAGCGCGTCCCGCGTCCGTTGGGCGGCGTCGGCGCGGAAGTCGGCGGCGAGTTCGTGCGCGAGCCAGACGGCTTCCGCCGCCCCCGCATTGGCGAGGAAGGCCGCGTAGGTGCACGCCAGCGCGACGGAGCGATGGAGCGCCACCGGGGAGACCTTGTCAATCGTGTCCGCCGAGGTGTGGTAGAACTTGTCCGGCCAGTTGAGGATCATCGGACAGGGAATGCCGACCATCGGATCGCCGTAGACGTAATGGTCGCTCCCATCCGAGAAGGGCACGACAGCGTGCGCGAAACTGGCGAAGCCGCTGGCGCCGGAGAATGAAGCGCGGTCATGACGGGCGATATGCGCGAGGATGCGCCCCGCCAGCACGCCGGAGAACCCCTCGGTTTGCACGGGCGAGCGGACGACGGTGTATGTGCTGCCCGTCTGCGCGGGGTTCTCGCCGACCATGTCGAGGTTGATCGCGGCAACGGTTTTCGGGATACGCTCCTCGTGCATCGCCAGGTACGCGAACGACCCGGTGATCTCCGGCACGAGCAGGCAGCGGATCGTCCGTTTCGGCTGCGGCAACGCGCCCCGCCGCACCAGGGTTTGGAGGGCGCGGGCGATCTCCATCGTCGCCGCCGCGCCGGTCGCGTTATCGTTCGCGGAGGGCTGCGGATGGCAGAGGTGGCCGATGACGAGCACTTCCTCGTCCGTCGTGCCAGGGATAGTGGCGACGACATTCTCCATCGTCCCGTCCGTCAGGTGGGCGACGACCTCCGCGTGGACGGTGATTGGCGCGGTCGCCTCGCGCAGCATCGCCCGGAGCGCCTGCCCCTGCCGGGGTGTGAGGACGAATCCCCAGGCGCGCGTCGCCTCCTGCCCGCTCCACCAGAAGGAGGTGTACTGGCGTGCATCCGGCAGGTCCATCGGTTCTCGCAGTCCCGGCA
The DNA here is from genome assembly GCA_051002645.1 of Thermomicrobiales bacterium. Classification (GTDB taxonomy): domain Bacteria; phylum Chloroflexota; class Chloroflexia; order Thermomicrobiales; family JALYUS01; genus JALYUS01. Next base: position 2,467 of record JBPCMC010000190.1, on the reverse strand, counting down.
CGGTCGCCATCTTGTCCGTGACGACGCCGAGCGCGCCGAACCGCTCGACGGCGAGGTGGTGGACACGCTGGGCATCGCCGCCGGTGAAGACGACGGTGCCGCGCACGTCAATATCCGCGTACTCCTCCGGCTCCTCGCCGTTCTCGAGGAGGACGAGGGGCGCGGTGACGCCGCCGGGCGGGGTCGCCGCACTCCGCTGGATGACGGCGAGTTTCATCACGTCGTAGTCGGCGAGCACGCCGAGCGCGCGGGCGGCATCATCCGGTGCGACGACACGGAGCCGGGCCTGCGCGCACGACCATTCCTGCCAGTGCTCGCTGGACCACGACGCGGCGTCGAAGCGCGCGGGATAGGACTCGATTTCGACCGCGACGCCCGCCGCGCGGAGCGTCTCCGCCGCACCCTGCGCGGCGGCGCGGTAGCCGGGGCTTGCCTGGATGCGATGGTGCTGCGTGATCGCGCCGACGGAGCGGAGCGCGATTTCGCCGCTCGCCTCGCCCGCCACCGCCGCGTAGGTGCGCTGGAACATCTCGCCCTCCCCTGGTACACGAGTGATCGGAATCGGAGTGTGGCACCGGCTCATACCGGCGTCAAGCGAGGCGAATAGCCCGCCGTGCAAGCCCAATATCAAAAGTCGTGCATGGAATCCCGCTCGTTGCCGCCGACTGCCGACGTGCGGCGGTATACTAGGCGCAGGGGTGGGGTGGTATCACTGGGGCGAAAATTGCCCACGGGAATGGATAGGATGGACGATACAGACTGCCGGACGACAGGAATGGACGCACCCCATGTGGTCGCGCTCCCGCCTGCCGTTACCTTAAATGCGGAGGGAGAGGGCGGGCTGCTCGTCGCCCTGAGTGATCTCCATATCGGCGGCGACCCCGGCCAGGAGGATTTCTTCTGCCACGCCGAACTGACGGCGCTGCTGGACGATCTCGACGGCGAGCCGGGGCCGGTGACGATCCTCATCAACGGAGATTTCTTCGAGTTCCTTCAAGTGACGGCGCCGCCGGGCGCGAACCGCGCGCAAGCGATCGTCGAGCACCCGGATCACGCCGCCCTCTTCGACCGGCTGCGCCGGTGGAACGCGCGGCCCGGCCACCGCACGGTCTATACCGTCGGCAACCACGACAGCGAGACGGGCTGGAACGGCGCGATTGCCACCTATCTCATCGCGCAGGGCATCGTCCACACCGTCGCGCTCGGCTACGAGCATTGCTTCACGATGGGCGGGCATGAACTGACCATCTACGCGGAGCACGGCAACGAAGAGGATAGCCAGAACGCCATCGTCGATTACGGCCATCCGCTGATCGTCCCGATGGGCACGTACGTCGTGACGCAACTCGTCAACCGCGTCGAGCCGCTCGGACGGTTCGCGGGGCCGGACGACGCGACGACGCTCTCCGACATCGACAATATCTACCCGCTGGAGATGGTACCGTGGTGGCTCTTCTCCAACTACTTCTACCGGCAGGCGCGGCGATTCACGCGATTCGTGCTGCTGCCTGCCTTCGCCATCCTCTTCGCCCTGCGCTACCTGAATCATGTCATCATCCGCCTGTCGCAGGGGCGCCTGCCGGAGTTCTCCGCTGGGCGGACGGCGCAACTCTTCGGCTTCCTGATTCTCGATATCGTCGTCGTGCTCGGGCTTGTCCTGCTCATGCTCCGGCACGACTTCATGCGCTGGCGGCGTCGCTCCGGCCTGCATGAGCCGCTGCAAATCGTCGCAGAGGGCGAGGAGCACTATCGAACCTCCTGCCGCGCCTTCCTGGACGGGTCGCGCCAACCGGCGCACCGGCAGGATCACGCCGCGCCCGTCGATGTCTTCCTGTATGGCCATAACCACATCGCCGAGTTGGGCGAGTACACGGTGGGTGCGCGGCAGACCGCCTATGTCAATACGGGCACCTGGATGCGCAAAATTGTCCGCCTGCCGACGCGACTCAAACTGCCGCCCGTCTTCATCCCGGCCTACGAACTGACCTATGCCGTCCTGCGGATGACGCCCGCCGGCCTTCGCGTGACGCTCAATGAGCGGGTAAAGCCACTCCCCTATCGCCTCGGCTGGGCGGAGCGCCTCGCCACCTTCCGCATGCGACCGCCAATTCCCGCGCCGACGACAGCTGGTCAGGAAGTTGTCATCGCGTCTACGACGCTGCCCATTCCCACGCCCACGTCGACCCCCGAAGACGTGACACCGGCATACGCGCACGCGCGCTAAGACGGCTTCAAAACTCTACGGAGTGAACCGCCAATACTGCCCAGAGGGCACCCGCAAGACCGCCAAGCGGGAAGAAGAAAAACAGAAGAGTCTTCTCCGCATTTCTTGGCGGTCTTGCGGGTGCCCTCGTATATTGGTGGTGACGGTTCACGGAGGATGGAGAGGGCGCGGGTGCCCATGCAGCAGCGACTGCGTCCCAGAGAGTGCCCCCCATCCTCCGGGACGCGGCAAGTCTGGACCGTA
>JBPCMC010000189.1:0-3518 GCA_051002645.1 Thermomicrobiales bacterium | reverse complement strand
GCTGAAGCCCGCCGCCACCAGGGACGTGCTTATCCGCGATTGCGCCGGAAGACCTGCACCTGCGGTGTGAAAGCGACATCCGCATCGAGCGGGAAGAGCGGACGGGCGCAGACGGTATGGCCGAGGTACGGCAGGTTCGCGCTTGTGGAGCCGGGCGCATCAACATTGATCAGTCGCGCGCACCAATCGGCGTACATGTGCGGCTTGCAGTGCGGCGACTTGACGACGACACAATCGAACTGCGTCGGGTCCTGACCGTGCGCGAAGTAAAATGAGCGGTCGTGCAGGCTGACGGGGCGGCTGCCGAGGACGAGCGTGTAGTTGCCTGCCTTAATCACTGCCGTCGGCCCCGAGTATGCCTCCATCCCGTTGAATTCGGCGAGGAACCGTCCCTCCGCGAGCAGATGGACGCGCCCCTCAATCATCAGCGGCGGGAAGCGCGCGGGGTCGAACGTACCGCCGATCTCGGTGCGTACCGGGTTGCCGACGCCTGCGGCGAAGGCGCCGGCAGCCGCGCGAGGATCGATGATCGGGATGAGCGCCGTGCCCGCGTAGTCGGCTGCCATCAACGCACGGAGGATGGCATTGCTGTCCCCGGATGCGCCGGAACTCGTCGCGTCTGCCGCGTCCATCATCACGACGGTGCCCGCCGTCTCCTTGGCGATCCGCACCGCCTCATCGAGCGGTGTGAGGTCTTCGTGCAGCCGCTCGCGCACGGCCCAGAAATCCTCGGCCAGTCGTCGCGCCTCGTGTGCCGACCGCGCCGGGTCGTCGGTGACGACGAGGCTATTGGAGCGCAGATCGGGCACATCGGTAAAGGGGTTGCCGATGAACATCCCGGCGGAGAACCCACCGTCGCTCACTTCAATTGCCTGACAGCGCCGGATGAACGAGCCGAAGATGCCGGTCTCGGTAATCAACTCCTTGCCCCGGACGAGCGCGGGGATTTTCACAACTGCGGTGGCAGGTCGCACGCCCTCATCGAGAATGCGCAGGAGCAGCCGCGCCGTCCGCGCGCCTGTCTCGTACATATCGACGTGCGGGTAGGTATGGTAAACGGTGAGCGCGTCCGTATGCTTCAGGATGCGGTCGGTGAGGATGCCGTGCAGGTCGAGCGAGACGACAATCGGGATGCGCTCGCCGAGGATCTTCCGCGTCTCGGCGAGCAGATACCCCTCCGGGTCGCCCTCGCCCTCGGCGGACATCGCGCCATGCAGCGAGAAATAGACGACATCGACGGGCGGTGCGTTACGCACCGCCGCGAGGAATTCGCCCGCGATGCGCCGCCAGTCATCAGCGGCCAGCGTGCCGCCGGAGGTGATCGCCCGCGCACCATACGCCGGTACGAGATCAATGTCACTGCGCGCCATGAAGACGTCCAGAGCGCCGCTCATCTCGCTCTGCGCGCCCGCGTGAACGTCGATCAGTTCATGACCGTGGGAGAACGTAAAATCGTCGTAATGGCTCATGGCCGGATTGAAGGAGGAGACTTCCTGCTTGCACTCACCGAGGAGAATCCGTATCATCGTGCGCCGCTCCTTCGTGTGCCATACTGCGATCAAGGGGCAAATAGGAATGAATCATGGTGACGGGCTCCAGCTTGCTAGCCTCTGAGGTAGGCTGAAGCCCGCCACCAGGAAAACGGTGTCAGCATAGCGCATACTGACCATGATCACCCTGTTCTGAATTAACGGATAAGGCGAACAACGGCGAGAATAGTAAGTATAATAGCACATACGTAGCACGTCCTATAAGGCAACCGTCTAGGGGAGAATATATGAGTGTGAGGTATCTTGATATAATCCATCCACTGCAACTGCGTCGGGGAGAGGTCCTTCTGGGGCACCTAGACGTAGATTATGTTGATCAACCTTTGTTCATTTGTACTTTCACTCCTTCTGCAACGTTCGAGAGTCTTCGATTACTCTTTGATACTGATGCGCGACTGATTAGCAATCAGAATAGAAATGCTGCCGATGAGGAGGCGCTTCGAGGGGTTATGGAGCAGATTCGCTGCCTTGACCTTCGCATCATCGGACTTAACGGCGAGGCAGATGACTTCGTCCTGCACATTGATGGCAAACGAGCATGGTTCAGCTATTGGAATTTCACCTCATTCCGGCCTCGAATTGTTGAGCAGTAATATAGACGAGCAGCACGGGAGCGGTGCTGGATCGGCAGTGGCACGGCCATCGGGTCGCAGCACCGAGAATCCAGAGACGGTGCATGATGGTCTGTCAGTTTAGAGTGTCGTCGATGCACAGGCACGAAAGGCCGTCGCATATGTCAGCAATGCACCTTGCGTTACTTCGGGGGATCAATGTCGGGGGTAAGAACATGCTGCCGATGAAGGAGTTGCGCGACATGTTCGTCGCGGCTGGATGCGACGACGTGCAGACGTATATCCAGAGCGGGAACGTGATCTTCCGGGCGGAGCCGAACGTCGTCGCGCCCCTTGCCGACTCCATCACCGCGCGGATTGCCGAGCGCTTCGGCTATCGCGTGCCGCTGGTCGTGCGTACCGCTAAGGAGGTCGGTGCGGTCATTCGTCACAACCCCTTCATCGCGGCGGGCGCAGCCGAAGAGACGCTCCATGTCTTGTTCCTCGCCGGGCGACCGGAAGCCGAGCATGTGGACGCCCTCGATCCTGACCGATCACCGCCGGACGAGTTCGCCGTGCGCGGTCAGGAAGTTTATCTGCGCCTCCCGAACGGTGCGGGACGGACGAAACTAACCAACGCCTACTTCGATACGAAGCTCGCCACAGTGAGTACCGGGCGGAACTGGCGAACGGTAACAACACTCTTCGCGCTGACGGAGCAGTAAGGCAAGCTACATGCGTGCTCCGTGACAAGGAGTGGAGTTGACCCGGTTTGGTGGACACCCGAAGATTGGGGAAGCCCCAAGGAGGTGTCCCGATGGCACGCACGGTTCCATTTTATCCGCCCCAGTTCAAGGTCGAAGCGGTGCGCCTCGTGCAGCAAGGAGAGCAATCGGTCGCCCGTATCGCCAGTGATCTCGGTGTCTCTGAGCAAAGCCTGCGCAACTGGGTCAGGCGCGCCGCGATCGATACGGGGGAACGCGACGGCTTGACGACAACGGAGCGTGAGGAGTTACGGCGGCTGCGGCGAGAGAACCGCATTCTCACCCAGGAACGCGACATCCTAAAAAAAGCGGCAGCCTTCTTCGCCCGGGAGAGCGACGCGATCCGGTAATCGTGTTCGCGTTCATCGCGACGGAGAAGGCGCACTATTCGATCAGTCTCTTGTGTCGCGTGCTCGGCGTTTCTCGCAGCGGCTATTACGCGTGGAGTAGGCGACCGCCGTCCGCGCGTGCCGCGACCGATCACGCGCTTGGTCAGCGGGTCCACGCGATTCATGCCGCAAGTCGCGCGGGTGCCCTCGTATATTGGTGGTGACGGTTCACGGAGGATGGAGAGGGCGCGGGTGCCCATGCAGCAGCGACTGCGTCCCAGAGAGTGCCCCCCATCCTCCGGGACGCGGCAAGTCTGGACCGTA
>JBPCMC010000188.1:0-8845 GCA_051002645.1 Thermomicrobiales bacterium | reverse complement strand
CGTCCCAATCGGAGCCTTTCTTGCCCCTGGCTGGCGCCTTCGCTACTGCCATACCGGTTTACCTCCCCTTATCCTGGGGCGATGGGCAGCCCAACGGCGGCTGACCCTACGACCGTTTCTTCCCCTGCCTGTGCACCAACATCGCGTCTACGGCACTGCGTGACGCGGCGTGACCCCACCTCACTACTCTTCAGTCGGCGCATGTTTGGGGCGCCGTTCTTCACGGCGATGCGGCAGTATACCACCTCCCGCTTTGGGTGTGCAACAACCGGCAAGGGCGCTCGTGGAGCGCACAGAGGATCGGTAGCCAGCGTACAGCGACTACACGCGTATCGTCGTGCAATCTTCGAGGACGGTGACCGGGCCGGGGAAGACTGCGCTCGCCTCGGTGAGGAGGTTATCGGGGTTCGCGTAGCGTGCGAGATGGGTGAGGGCGAGCGCTCGCGCATTCGCGGCGACGGCCATTTCCGCCGCCTCGCGCGCGATGGGGTGCATCAGGCCATGCGCCCGCGACGCCCAGTCCGCGCCGTCCAGTGCGGCGCAGAGGGCATCGCAGATGAAGAGGTCGGCGTCTCGCGCGCAGGCCACCATGCCATCGGTCGGGATGCCATCGGCGCTGAAGGCGAGCGTCCGACCGTCGTGCGTGACGCGCACGGCGACGGTCGGCACGCGATGCTCGGTGGCGAAGAACTCGATGGCGAAGCCGCCGATCTGGTGCGCTTCGCCCGATGCTATCGCGATCCGCTGCACATCGGGATGGATCGGCCATTCCGGGAAGCAGGCCGCCATCAACGCCCGGATGCCCTCGTGGGTGTCCGACAGCGCGTAGATGTTCAGGGGGATCGTCGCGATGAAGAGGGCGGGCATACCGCCCATGTGATCCATGTGCCGATGCGTGACGATCACATTGCGCAGCGTGTTGATTGGCCGCCCGATGCGCGCCAGCTGTCGGGGCAACTCGAAGCCACCGCAGGTGTCGATCAGCAGCGGCTCGCACCCCGGCGCGGTGATGAGCAGGCCCGTCGCGCATCGTTCCGGCGCCATCGGCGAACCGGTCCCGAGCATGGTTACTTCCATCGCCGCCTCACTCCGTTCCATGCACGACGCGCCAGCGCCGCATCCTACTCACTGTGAGCCCCGCAAGTTGGGGAGCGGAATGTCGGGCAGATTGACGGCTACCCCCTGCGGGCTCGATTGCGCCACGATAAACGCGGCGTCCTCGCCGCTCAGGTTCGCCTCGGCATGGATCGTCCACGGCGGGACGAAGAAGAAATCGCCAGGCACGAGTTCGATGCGCTCGCGCAGATCAGGGCCGAAGAGCATGAGTACACGCCCGCTCATCAGATAGACCGCCGTCTCGCAGTCGCCGTGATGATGCACCGCAGAAATCATCCCCGCATGCGCGACGACGCGACCGAGCCGTAGAGCGCGTGTGCCGACGGTGCCGCCCCCGATCGCCTCGTAGCGGGTCATGCCCGCGACCTGCGCCGCATCGGTGGCGAGCGCATCGGCATGGACGACGTGGATCGGACCATAATGCGGAGCGATCGCGGCATCTCCTCCCACTACGACGTCGGTCGGGCCAGCCATTGGCTACCTCCTTTGTTGAAAGCCCCCGACGTTGGTATGCATAATGAGCCATGCATAGTATAGGAGGCGATGTGCTGCGCGCATAGGGAACGGAAGGGTCTGAGGGGAAGTGGTGTTTTTGAGACACATGGGAGCACATGTACGATGACCGCATTGCCAGGTGGGATCGGTTTGGTACGTACCGCGCGATCAATCGGCCAGCATGAGCGGCGCGGGCACGGGTTCGAGCAGGCCGTCCGCGACCAGCAGCGCGCGCACCTCTGCGGCCACCTCGCGGGAACGCTCCTCCTGGACGCAATGGCCGCCGCCTTCCAGTTCGGTCAGGGTCGCGTGAGGGAATTGGCGCATCAGCGTGTCGATCTCCGTGCGTGAGACTTGCACATCTCGAGTGCCCCGGATGATATGCACAGGGCAATCGACGCCCGCGATGTGCGCGGCAGCATTGAAGGCGTCCTGATTGCGGACGAGGGCGGAGTATGACCAGACCGCGCCGGGCGAGCGCATCGCCCGCTTGAGGGCAGTCTGCGTGTACGGTTCCATCGCCGCGCGATCCGCATAGGCGGGCGCGGAGAGGAGCCGGTACGGCAGATGGGTGACGAACGAAAAGAGCGCGCGGGTCACGAGCGGCGTCGCGACACGCCGGATCAGGGCATTCTGCCACGGGGTGAACTCATCGCCGGCGAGCAACCCACCCGGCGCGATAGCGACGACCGAGGCGACCGCCTGCGGATAGTCCGCCGCCCACTCGATACCGAGCATCCCGCCGAGCGAGTGGCCGACTGGAATAACGCGCCCCAATCCATACGCCGCGCGCAGGTGCTCCAACTGGGCGATGTAGAATTCGCGGCCATACGGGGCGTCGCGCGGCTTGCTCGATGCGCCGAAGCCGATCAGATCGACCGCGTAGATCGGCACATCCGGGCCGATGTCGCGGATGAACCGGCCCCATTGCTCGACGCAGGCCGCGTAGCCGTGGATGAGCACTAATGGCGGCGTCGCGCTGTCCGGGGCGGGGCGCGCCCAGACGCGATAGCGCATCTCATCCCACCGGTGCCAGCGTTCCGTCACGGTGACGCACGTCATTTTACTCCCTCTAGAGCGCGCGGAGCCAGGCGACCGCAACGACAATCGCGCAGCAGATGAGCAGACCCCAGTTCCGCTGCAACGTCTCCGGTGTCGGGCGAAGCGCCGCGCCAATCGCCGCTACCAGAAGCAACACCGCCGCCACGCCGATCAGGACGAGCACGACGGCACCCCATTGCGCGTGCGTCAGCGCCGCAACCAGGACAATTGTCACGGCGAACGACGCGAAGCACAACAACATGGACGCGCGCGTGCCGACGACTTGCACGACACCCCGGACACCGCCCGCAGCGTCGCGCCCGGCGTCCGGCAACGCATTGGCAAGGTGGAGACCGAAGCCGATCAGAATGCCGAGCGGATAGGTGAGCCAGAGTCGCGGCGGCGCGTCCCGCACGCACGTCCACGCCCAGAGCGGCAGGAGTGGCAGGCCAAAGATATAGGGAAGGAACGAGAGGGCCGTCCGCTTCAGCCAGAGGTCGTAGATCAGACCGGCGGCGGTCATGCCGATGACGAAAAGGAGCGACCGAATACTGATCGCCGCGCCGCAGGCGAGTGCGACAAGGAGCGCGATCGTGTCGAGCAGGTACGCGCCGCGCGCCGTCACCCGCCCGGCGATCAGCGGCTTGGACGGCTTCGCGACGGCGTCGAGATCGCGGTCGCGCAGGTCATTGACGACACCAACCGTCGCCTGCGAGCCGATAATCGCCGCAGCGATCAGCAGCATTGACCGCGCGCCCGGCCACCCGCGTACCGCAAGGGCCGCGAAAGCGCAGGCGGCGACCGCGTTCATCGCCACCGGGAATGGATGGATTAACCGGACGTACCCGCCGACCTTCCACGTCCATGACGGCGTGGATCGAGCCACCGGACCATGCACTATCGTGTCGTCTTCAGCCACTACGCATCCCGTCACGCCCCGCGTCGAACTTTTGGTATCATACCCGCCACGACCTGAAGCGGAGGTTGGCGCATCATACGCCAACGGAAAGGATCACGGCATGGCCACTGCTGCACCGACGCGAACCCAGCGCATGACGGCGACGGACCTCTTTCGATTGCGATTCGTTGGCGATGTAGTCGCCTCGCCCGATGGCTCCCAGGTTGCCTGCACTGTGACACGGGCGGACGGCGACACGAACCGCAACCGCACGAGCATCTGGGTCGCCCCGGTGAGTGGCGGCGAGGCCCGGCAGGTGACGAGCGGCGAGAAGAAGGATACCGGCCCCGCCTGGTCGCCGGACGGCACGAAGATCGCCTTCGCGTCGGATCGCGGCAAGAAGAATCAGCTCTTCGTCCTCGACCTCGCGCACGGCGGCGAAGCAGCGCAACTGACCAGCGACGAAGACCATGCCGCCTCCGAGCCCGCCTGGTCGCCGGACGGGAAGACGATTGCCTATCTCTGTCGCGTCCCTTCGCTGCCCGAGCCCGTCCACAACGTGGAGTACAAGGAGGATGCGGACAAGCCGAAGATCATCACGCGGGCGAAGTACAAGTACGACGGCGAGGGCTTCTTCGACCACACGCGCAAGCAGTTGTTCGTCATCCCCGCGACGGGCGGGGAGGCGCGGCAACTGACGTCCGGGACGATGGGCGTCGGTCAGCTCGCCTGGTCGCCGGACGGGGCGACGATCGCCTTCGCCTCCAATCGCGGCGAGAACGAAGATCACGACCGCCGTTCGGACATCTGGACCGTCGATCTGGCCTCCGGCGCACTGACGCAGGTAACGCCGCACGACGGCGCGTACGGCAGCCCGGTCTGGTCGCCGGATGGCCGGGCGCTCGCCTTCGTCGGGCATACCTACCCCGCGAAGGGCGGCGCGAACGACCGGCTCTGGACCGCGCCCGCGACGGGCGGCACGCCGACGCAAGTAACGGACTTCGACCGCTCGATCGGCTCCGGCGTTATGTCCGATACCGGCGCAAATGACCGCCATCGGCCCGCGTGGGTCGGCGACGACCTCTATTTCCTCGCGGCGCTCGATGGCGCCGCCCAAGTATGGCGCGTCCCGGCGAGCGGCGGCACGCCGACGCAGGTCACTGCGGGCACGCACGCCATCGCGGGGTGGGATATTTCGCCCGATGGCTCCGTGCTCGCATATGGCGCATCCACGCCCACCAGCCCCGGCGAACTCTTCTGCCAGCCGGTGGGCGGTGAGGCCCGCGCGCTGACGGCGTTCACCGCCGAGATCGCGGATATCGACGCGAGCGACCGCGAGGAGTTCTGGCTCCCCGCCGGCGACGGCACGGGCGAGCGCATCCAGAGCTGGATCGTCAAGCCGCCCGGTTTCGATCCCGCCGTGAAATATCCGCTCATCCTCGAAATCCACGGCGGTCCCGCCGGGACCTACGGCGTCGGCTGGTTCCACGAGTTCCAGTTCTTCGCCGCACAGGGCTATGTCGTCGTCTACTGCAATCCGCGTGGATCGCAAGGGTACGGCGAGGAATTCTGCACGAGCATCTACCAGGACTGGGGCACGAAGCCGCTGATGGATGTGCTCGCCGCCGTCGATTACGTGATCGATCAGGGCTACATCGACACCGACCAGCTCTACGTCACCGGCGGCTCCTACGGCGGCTACATGACGAACTGGGTCGTCACCCACTCGGACCGCTTCCGCGCGGGCGCGACGCAGCGCTGCGTCACCGACCTCCGCACACTCGCACTCGCGGACGACACCGGCACGCTCTGGCTCGGCGATTACTTCGGCGGCATGCCGTGGGAGCAGCCGGAGGTCTACGCCCAGAACTCGCCGATCACGCACATCGCCCACTGCCACACGCCGCTCTTCATCGAGCACGAGGAGGAGGACCATCGCTGCCCGATGGATCAGGCCGAGCAGACCTACAACGCGCTTCATAAGCTCGGCGTGGAGACCGAACTGATCCGCTACCCGAAGGAGCCGCACGGCATGAGCCGCGATGGTGGCCCGCTGCATCGCGTCGACCGGCTCCAGCGCATCGTCGGCTGGTTCGAGCGGCACAAATAATCGCGTACGCGGGCGCATCGCATACGTACGACGTGATCGTGTAGTACGTGGTGGTGCGGGCGTCTAGCCTGCGTATCATGCAGGCTGGAAGCCTGCCACCACCCAACCGGATTGTCGACCATTCGGCCAGGGACATATAGCGGGTGATGCAAGCAGAACGTGAACGCACTCCCCATCGTATCTCCACTCGCCGTGTCGCGTTCGCGTGGTTGCCACGTTTCGTGCTCGGCACCATCCTGAACGGCGTAGCCTGGGTGAGCGCATGGACGCGCGTCGGGCCGCTGGCGCATTACTCCTTCTTCCCACTCTGGCTCGGGTTCATCCTGATCGTGGATGCGCTCACGGAGGCGCGGAGCGGGACATCGCTCTGGCGTCGCGGGCATGTGCCGTTCATCGCGCTCTTCGTCGTCTCCGCCCCGTTCTGGTGGTATTTCGAGCGATTGAATGTGCGGGTCGGCAACTGGCATTACCAGACACCCCGCTCGTACGGGACCGGGGAGTACATCTTCTGGGCGTCGCTCGCCTTCAGCACGGTGATCCCCGCCGTCCTCAGCGTCGCCGAACTCCTGCGCACCTTCGCGCGACACAATTCCGCCGCGCCGAAACTGCCGTCAGCGCGGCTGCCGATGCGGGTCGCCCTCGCGATTGTCACCACAGGCATGGTGACGCTCGCCCTCTCCCTGATCTTCCCACGCCAGTGCTTCCCCTTCCTCTGGGCCTCGCTGCTCCTCATCCTCGACCCGATAGCCGGCCTCGCCGGGGAAGGCGTCTTCGCCCGTGTCCGCGTCCACGCCTACGCGGGAGTCCTTCGCCTGATGGCGGCGGGGCTGATCTGCGGCTTCTTCTGGGAGATGTGGAATTACTGGTCGCTGCCGCAGTGGTACTACACCGTCCCCTACGTTGGCTTCGGCAAACTCTTCGAGATGCCAGTACTGGGTTACATTGGCTATCTCCCCTTTGCCCTAGAAATCTTCGCGGTTTATCAGTTCGTCCGCCTCATCACGCGGCGGCTCCGTCTCTTCCCGCGCGATTTTGTGCGAATATAGCGCGAGAATGGCGGCAGGAGATCACGGGGAGGGAGACTGAGATGGCAGAAAAGGCGGACTGGAGCGAGGTTGAGGCGGTGGTGGCGAACGCGAGCGAGAGCGGCACGGTCGGCGTCGCGCTCATCGGGTCGGATGGGGCGCGCTGGGCGCATCTCGGCACCCGCAAATTCGGTGCGGCGAGTACGGTGAAAATCCCGATCATGGTGGAGATTTTTCGCCAGATCGACAGCGGCAAACGCGCCCTCGATGACCGCCACACGATGACCGAGACGGACCAAACGCCGGGCAGCGGCGTGATGCTCCATCTGCACGACGGGATGGAGTTCACCCTCAACGATCTCATCTTCCTGATGATCTCGATTAGCGACAACCGGGCGACGAATATCCTCATCCGCATGGCGGGGATGGAGGCGGTGAACCGGACGATGCGCGATCTGGGCATGACGAACTCCGTCCTCGGCCGCGAGATGAAGGGCCGCCCGGCGACCGCCGACGAGGGGGAGAACTGGGCCGCGCCGAGCGATTACGCCGAGGTGATCCGCGCCATTCTCGACGGCGAGGCGGCCTCGCGTGCCTCCTGCGACGCGATGATGGCGATGCTGGAAAAGCAGCAAAACAGCCGCCGCATCGCGCGCTACCTGCCGCCGTCGAATACGATCCGCTGGGGATCGAAGACGGGCTCGATCACGGGTGTGACGAACGATGCCGGGTTCATCCTCGCGCCGAATGGTCGGCTGATCGTCTCCGTCTACTGCGAGAATTTCCCGGACCAGCACGTCGGCGAGCAGGTGATCGGCGACATCAGCCGCGCGGCGATGGCGGCGACGGGCGTCGTCGGCCCGCTCTACACCAGTTAGGGCGGCAGTCCTGCCGATGGTATCGGTCTCGCACACGGGAGAGAAGCGCCATGCCATTCACGACTTCGATGCATCGTCGCACATTCCTCAAGGGCGCGGTCGGCCTGACAATGGCAGCGGCCACCTCCCCGGCGTTGCCAGTGCTCGCCGACGACGCTCTGTCCGGCCCGATGACGCGGTATATGGATTCGATCTGGCACCGCCCGCAGGACGGCGGCGACTTCACAATCAAGCAGAGCCGTGGCTTGCAGGGGAGCGATGTCGAGGCATTCGTCGTCTCCTATCGTTCGTACGACCTGACGATCACCGGGCTGATGTGCATGCCCGTCAGTCAGGGCAATGGCCCGTGGCCGGTCTTGCTCATCAATCACGGTCATTTCGCCTTCAACGCATACGACACGGGGTACGACACCTTGCGCGAGGACGTGTTCTTCGCGTCGAACGGTTACGTCACCATCGCGAGCGATTACCGCAACTACGCCGGTTCCGATAAGGGCGAGTATCAGTTGGAGCCCGGCTACACTTACGACGTGCGGAACCTGCTCGACGCGATTCGCTTCGTCGCGCCGGTGGACGCCAGGCGCGTCGGCATGATGGGACACAGCATGGGTGGCGGCATCACCCAACAGGTGCTCGTCACGACGCAGGGACAGATCAAAGCCGCCACGCTCTATGGCTCGGTCTCCGGCGATGAGGTGGACAACTACACCGCGCGACACACCTTCTGGCGCGGTCAGGCGTCACCGACCGATACGCCCGAAGGCGACCAGGTGACTGCCCAGTACGGCCCGCCGGAACAGATCGCCGAGGCATACCGGCGGATGTCACCGATCAACTATCTGGACCGGATCGATTGTCCGGTCGCCATCCACCATTCGATGTCGGACCCGATCTGCCCGTTTGCCTGGGCGGAGAAGTTGCGCGACGCCTTCGCCGCGAAGGGCAAGCCGGTTGACTTCCACACCTATCAGGGGCAACCGCACTCGTTCCAGGGCGCGGGTTTCCAGGAGTACCTGCAAACGAATCTGGGGTACTTCGATAAATACGTCAAGAACGGCTGAGAGCCAAGATTTTAACCACCAAGGCACCAAGAATACCCAGAACACCAAGGGATTCCAACGTAGTCTTCTCGGTGTCCTTGGTGTTCTTGCGGGCGCGGGCGCCCTCGTATATTGGTGGTGACGGTTCACGGAGGATGGAGAGGGCGCGGGTGCCCATGCAGCAGCGACTGCGTCCCAGAGAGTGCCCCCCATCCTCCGGGACGCGGCAAGTCTGGACCGTA
>JBPCMC010000187.1:0-22567 GCA_051002645.1 Thermomicrobiales bacterium | reverse complement strand
CGATCGCGATCAGAACGGGACGGTCGAGATCGCGCGTTTTGGGTGGACCGAGCATGACGCATCTCCCTTCCGCGTGGATTGCAGGAAGATGCTACTCCTCAAGAACCGCGATTTTCAACACGCTCGAACATTTTCTCGCCATGCTCCTGACCGCCAAGCAGCGCGGCTTCGCGCCGGAGTGCGTGCTCTTCGACAGTTGATACGCCTCGATCGACAACCTGCGGGTGATCCGGGATTGTGGCTGGCAGTGGCTGACCCGCTTGAAGGGGAACCGGTTGGTCAACCCGGATCGGGCGGGCAACCGGGCGGTGGGGGCGTGCGAGATCGCGGAGGCGGGTACGGTCGTCTGGCTCAAGGAGTACGGGCTGATGCGGGTGTTCCGGTGTGTCGCCACGGACGGCGAGACGGAGCACTGGGCGACCAACGACCTCGACATGGGGGAGTTGGGACGGCTGAAGTATGCCGAGTTCTCGTGGGGGATCGAGGTCTACCATCGGGAGTTGAAGCAGGAATGGCGGGGTAGAGCGGGCGTTAGTGCGCGCGGCACGGGCGCAGCGCAACCACATCGGCATGGCGATCCGCGCGTTCGTGCGCTTGGAATGGCATCGGCTGCGGACGGGGGTGAGTTGGGAGCGGGCGAAAGAAGCGATCATCCGACCCGCCGTACGGCGCTATCTGGTCCATCCTTGGTATCGCCTCCCTGCAACTGCGTAAGTCCTAAATAGATCAATCGAAGCGGAGCGTTACTATGCCGTTGATGTCAGCGATGGATCGCCACTCGTCTCGCGAAGTTGGGAGATACCGGAGAATGACGAGTGATAATCTCAAGAAAGCAATGAGATGTCGCGCCGGTGGCTTGGCTTTTGGGACCATCGCTGGTCTATTCGTCGTCGCAATCCTTGTTTTATATCTCCCTGCATATTGGGTGGGCTCACTAATTCCGCATTCGGATGCAGGCGATTATGCCGTCACGGCCTATCATTTAGCCCATCTGGAACCCTACCATCTTTCGTTGCTCCATCGAACCTACCCGTCCCGTTATCCGTTTGGCTTCCCACTTCTTCTCGTTCCTTCATATTGGCTTCCTCATGCAACGCTCGCTAACGGCATTTACGGCGTGCTTGTTCTCGCCATCGTTACTGTTCTCGCAACATATGTCTTGACACGCGCGATTGCCGGCCGTGTCGCAGGTATTGTCGCAGCTATCACGCTGCTTCTGTCTCCAGCATTCGTAACGTTCAGCCACTACGTTATGAGCGACATAGCCACAACGGCGCTGATAATCCCCAGTGGGCTCCTGTTGCATCATACTGTGACGAGCGAATCGGCAAAGGGTCGAATCGGACTACTCGCCGTGCTCGGCGCTACGAGCGGATTCGCGATTCTGGTCCATCTCTCGAATGTGACGCTGCCTGCGGCGATTCTGCCTGCCATTTTGATCAATAGACGCATTCGCGCTGATGGCGTATGTGCGCTACTCACGTTCGCGATTGGGCCTTGCACTGCTTTATTGTCTCTTATGGTTTACGCAAAAGTAACGTTTGGGCGTGTCACCGCGACAGGTTATCAGTTCTGGCGGCCCCAATGGTACACATCGTTTCACACGACGTTCGCATTGGCATATGCGATCACACCGCATCGTATGCAAACGTACGGCCCGCCGACCCAGCTCGGCAATATTGGTTATTACGCGCATTTCTTTATCGCGCTTATTCCTTCGCGATGGCTGTACCTTCCACTCATTGTTGGAATCGGTGTCGTTTTTTTCGACCGGTGCCCGGCAACGCACGCGGTCACCATCTTCGCGCTCCTGTTCTCAACACTTACGCTCTGCCTCTATACATTTTACTTCGCTCAGGCGATCCGGTTTCTCCTGCCGCTTGTGCCGTTTATGGCCCTCGCTGTCGGCGTGTGTGTAACTACTGGCATTACACTTACGCGCACACGGATGCACGATAGTGGATGCCGTCATCGTGTACGCTTAACGTGCGGTATAGCAATGTGCCTCGTGCCTCTCATAGCGATTATGCTCGGCTATCCGGCGACGATCGATGAATCGTACCTGTATCAGCGGTACGTACGCCATAACAGCACACCATTGCCTATCCCCATCGAAGCGGAGGCAATGGCGCTGTATGAGCGGTTCGTCCCTGCCGACAGTATATTGGTCACCGATCTCTTCGTTCCCGTCCTCGAATCCATGTCGGTAGGAAAGCGGACGATAATTGTGCCGGTCACATGGACAGGCTACGAGAGCGATGTCGTTCCTCTCAAGACACTTCCGACGCTGCAGAGTGAGCGAAGATATGTTGATGCGGCCATAGCTGCCGGCACGCCGGTATTTACCGATTCCGTCACGGTTGGATGGGAAGGTGATTCTTTGGCGGGATTCCACTTGCTGCCGGTTGCAGAAACAGTACGCGGATTGAACACGATCGTGGTGTATCGCCTACAGTTGTGACAGTTGGTGTGATGTCGCGCGGCCAGTTATGGAGCGACTCCCATGTTCCTCGTTTTCGTTGACTTCATCCAACATGACGTTTTGCCATGCCTACCGCTGGCCGCATCCCGAGACGAGCGTAGAAAGGTTGCAAAGTCGGGGTGCATAGAAGCGCAACGAGAGAAAGGTCACGTAACCGATCAAGCATCCGCTGCATAAGTTCTGTACCAATTCCTTGCCCTTGGTACGTAGGCAACACTTCCAGAAGCGGGATGAACGCGCATGTCACGCCATCGCTCACCGCAGTAACAAAACCAATCACTCGCTTCGGTACACCGTCAAGTGCAAGGACAACATAGTCACTCCCCTGTAATAGCGCGAGAAGCTTCTCCGCAGAGAGCGCTACTTCCCAATCGGCGAAGAATCCACTGCGAAGATGGTCTATGGTGATGTCGACGACTGAGTTGGTGTAGCGAATCATAGAGGCCTCTTGTGCAACAAACAAATCGGAGTCACTAAGCACTCGCCTGTTATGGCCTGTTGGTGCGGCAGTGGGATGCGGGGCAGCGGGACGAGCGGCTGTGGCTGCGCTTCGGGGACGGGCGTCCGGTGAGCGCGGTGACAACACAGTTCCTCGCTGGGTACCGCGAACGGTTGGTGGCACAGGGGAATACGGCGGACTCGCTGGTATGGGACAACGCCAGCTGGCATGTGAGCAAGGCGATGCAGGGATGAATCACGGCACACAACCGAGCGGTCAAGCGCGGTGCGGCAGCGGTGCGGATCATCGTCTGCCCGCTGCCGATCAAGAGTCCGTGGCTCACTCTGATCGAGCCGAAGTGGCTGCACAGCAAGCGATGGATCGTCGAACCGGCACGCTTGCTGACAGCGGGCGAGATCGCGGAGCGGGTCTGCGCATGTTTCGGTTGTCTGCACGAACCACACCTTCATTCGGAAGAGGTCTCCTGATTGAGCACTAGCAGTCAACAGCCCATCTCAACCGTGACGAAGCAGGGTCCGTGGCACTGAACTTCACACCACGGTTGGCACGCGGATTGTCTCACATGTAGATTCCGGCTGAGCAAACGCGGGGAAGGCGGCGCGGGCAACACGCGCCGTTACATCGAGCGGCGGGGCGTGCATGATCACAATATCGGGTTCCTTGGAGCACTGATCGCAGGCATCTATCTGACGCTGTATTTGAATACATCTTTCTTCGTCGGCCTAGAACAGGATAGGCCGGAAATAGGCCGGAAATTAGGCCGAGACAGCGGTTGTGATTGCCCGCGTCACCTCTTACTCTCGAAATGAGGATGCCGGTTGCTGTCAGACGCGGCTATGGACGACACAAGGTGACGTGTTGCGGCTACATATGCAGCGCGTACACGAGGAGGACAGGCTTCAGAGACAAGCGCGTGTCTGTAACTAAGTTGGGAAAGTTCGAGATGGAAGACAGGCGGCAATTCCATGCCGCATGAGGAGGCTAATGATGAGCGTAGCCATGCAGCGATTCGATGATTTTGACCTCGACGTTCGGATTGCTCCCGCACCGAGAGGGCAAGGCGACTCGGTGGTCCGGTTCGGGACGCAAGGCGGCAATACCTGCGTTGGGCAAACCGTCTGCGATTCGTACACATGCCCAAGCGGAACCTGTGCTGGTACATGCGGCAGTACATGCGGCTGTACTTCGTCCACTTGCGCGGGGCAGGGTACATGTTCCCAAGACAGCCACTGCCCCTGCCGACCGGCATAGACTCGTTCAGCCTCACTCGAGACGTCTCGACGAGGTTGGTACATCGCGGAATCGACTAGGCCGGAGGTAAACCAGTGCGCGAGGCAACGGCTTGGAAAGGTATCGTCCATGGTCAACTACGTGAGTCAGCACTGGAAATCGTCTTCCAGATAGCCGAACGCCTGCGCACTCCGGAACGAGCCGAAGAGATTGCTAGGCAGGCCAGCGACCAACAATCTGGCCTGCCTTTCAAAAGGCGGTGGGCACCGTATGACGCATCGTACGGAAATGCAGCGTTGGCGTTGTTCTTTGGTCAGCTCGATCGGTCCTGTCCCGATCAACAATGGGACGAAGTCGCACATGTCTATCTCTCCTCGGCAGCACGGTCATTGGAAACGGTTTCCATGAATCACTTCGCATCAGGCCTCTTCGGCGGATTGTCTGGAACCTGCTTGGTAGCCCGGTCACTCTCACGTAAAGGCGAACGTTATCGACGTCTGGTGAGTACGCTTGACTCCGTGCTGATCCAGCAGACCATAGGAGTCCTGAATCAGTTTGATGCGAATTCGGACGGCGTACGATTCATGGACTATGATCTCATTGTGGGCCCGGTTGGCATCGGTGCATACTTTCTCTCATGCCACGGTGCGGCCGACGCAGATGAGGTACTCCATGCGATCCTCGACCGACTGATTCTCCTGAGCGAAACACGCAACGGGCAGCTGCGCTTCTTCATTCCGCCTGAGTTGCAGGCAACCGAGCGGCACCGAGAGCAATATCCATATGGCGCAACCGATTGTGGAATGGCCCATGGCGTACCCGGTCCTCTCGCGCTGCTCGCGCTCGCTGCTCTGCATGGCATCAAACGCCCCGGTTTGGATGACGCGATTCGGACTCTCGTTACATGGTTACTCACGCATCGCTATGCCGACCCATGGGGCATAACTTGGCCTTACGCGATCCCACCAGATGGGATTCCACTTCCCTATGAAGGATCTTCTCGCGCTGCGTGGTGTTACGGGAGCCCTGGTGTTGCTGCTGCACTGTGGCATGCAGGGTGTGCACTGCGAGACCAGAGCGTGAAAGACATCGCAATAGAGGCGATGCATGCGGTCCGTATACGTCCAATTGAGACGCGTGGCATCCCAAGTCCAATTCTCTGCCATGGAGTCGCTGGTTTACTCCAAATTACCATGCGTTTTGCCAATTATACCTGTCAAGAATCGTTTGTTGGTATGGCGAATGAACTAACGCGTGAACTCGTAGATCTCTTCGAGCCGACATCCCTCGCCGGTTTTCGTGACTTAGACCCGGAGGGACGCAAGGTGGACAACCCCGGGCTCCTAGACGGAGCGACCGGAGTCGCGCTGGCGCTACTCGCGGCAGCGACGGATGCGGAACCAATCTGGGACCGCATGTTTCTCCTCTCGTGAAGGCATACATGACGACGATGACGAGTGCTCACTCCCTCTTCGAGCCGACGAATTATGCCATGATCCGTGTGCCCCTCCTGCCGGTTAATGCGCTAGCGGGGTGGCTCGAGATGTCAGCGCGGGGCCGCGCTACTTCGTCGGGCACCGCGCTGTGTGACCCTGAGGATGCACAGGCTCATGGTGTTGACACGACGAATGCATGGTTGTGCGAAAAGCTCGGAGATCCTCTGATCCAAGAGGCGATCCTTGTCGGTAGCCCAGACCTCTTTCAATCCATTGAGCGGTGGAAGCGCGAACCAGAAAGCAAAAAAGGCCGCCATGCGCGGGCCAATTTGCTTCGCTATCTTATCCGCCTAATGACACGTCCGACTCCTTTTGGTTTGTTCGCTGGCGTTGGGCTCGCTCATGCTGGATCTAGGATGGACATACGTATCGGGCAACCAGAGTACAACGGAAAGCGCACGCGGCCAGACATGCAATGGTTGCTCTACTATGTTCACGAACTAGAGCAACGCCCCGAGGTCGCTTCTCATTTGCAGTTCTTCACGAATCCTGTGTCGTTCGCCTCTGGAGGACGCCTGTATTTTCCATATCTCGACTCCTATGGACAAGCCGAGACCGAAAAGGTCGCCTCGCTTCGAGCAACGCCAGCCGCTATGGATGTGCTAGCACGCGCTCGTCGAGGGGCAACACTCGATGCTCTGGAGCAACACCTATTTGCCATTCGGCCAGATGTTAGGCGAGAGCGAATTCGCGCCTTGGTCGATGGGCTAAGGCAGCAAGGGGCTCTCCTCAGCGAGTTGCGGCCGCCTCTTACGGGCCGTGATCCCTTGCAGTATGTACTCAAAACGATCAATCATCTACCGGGATGCGACGATATACGAGGCATTCTGCGATCTGTCTCCGATAAGGCTCGCGACTATGATGCACAGCGAATCGGCCAAGGCGCCGCACAGATACAATCTCTCTCTAGAGCGATGCCCGTGCCCGATAAAAAGATACGCTCGCTGCTCCAGGTAGACATGCACACGGCTGTCGAACGCAATACAGTGTCAGCATCTGTTCTTGCTGGAATCGCGCAGGCAGCAGAGATAATGCTCCGAGTATCCACGATTCCGCCACAGCTTGGGCATCTTGCGGTGTACCGCGGCGAGTTTATCGAGCGATATGGGACCGAGCGAGAGGTTCCGCTCCTAGAGCTATTGGATGAAGACGTCGGTCTTGGTCCGCCGCCGACGTACCAGCATCCACCCCGTGTCGGCGGCGGCCCGCCTGTGATGTCGCCTCAATATGTGCTTCGGGAACGCACACTCATGGAGTTAGTCGCAAAGGCGCTCGTGGAGAGAAGGCGTGAAATTTCCCTCGACGAGGATACGCTCGCACGGCTGACCGTAGTCGATTCTTGGAGCGAGAAAGCACCAGCATCTCTAGATCTCTACGTATCGATCGCCGCATCCTCGCAACAAGCGATTGACCGTGGCGAATACTCGATAGTGATCATGCCACGCGTCGGCATTGCACCGGCTGGCTGTTCGTTCGGGAGATTTCATGACATTCTTGGCGACGAAACAGCTAACGCCTTAAGCGAGTTGGTCCGCATTGACGAGTGTCAGCGACCAGATAGTCTTTTTGCCGAACTCGTCTATCTACCAACGAGCGGCCATGCAGCGAACGTTATCATACGCCCGGCAAGCCGGCGCCACGAGATCACCATGGCGGTTTCACCTGGCATTGAGCAGTGCGCGACTATCCCGATGGACGACTTGGTCGTCGGCATCAGAGGTGATCGTTTCTATTTGCGTTCGGTATCGCGTGACGCGGAGGTTATCGTACGAAGTACACACTTATTGAATTATTCCGGCGCTCCGAACGTGTGTCGGTTCCTCAGCGAAATTGCCATAGACGGGCTACTCCATCTTCACATGTTCGATTGGGGCGCGGCGTCCCGCTTACCGTTCCTGCCTCGACTCACCGTTGGTCGAGTTGTGCTCAGGCCAGCCGAATGGCATCTGCCGACGACACTGGCTGAGCCAAGCCGCCCGCAGGAAGAGTTGTCTCACTCTCTCACATGGTACCAACGAGTACAGGACTGGCGCCACGACTGGGATGTGCCACGATACGTTTATCTCGCTGTTGAGGATAATCGGTTATTACTCGACTTGGAACATCCGCTATCCGTAGCGGACTTAGGCGAAGAATGTCGACAACAAGCAGCGGGCCAAGGGACAGTTACATTGCAAGAGGTGCTCCCTGCTCTCGAAGATGCATGGGCGGAGGGTATTGGCGGTAACCATCAGGTGGAGTTTGTTGTGCCATTGGTGCGGCGGGACCGCAGCGCAGACGCTGAGCCTTTGCCGAGAAAGCACGCTAAGACCGATATATCGGAGCGGCTGCGCTTGCCTGGCAGTGACTGGCTTTATGCGAAACTGTATTGCGGCCGGACACGGCAGGATGATCTCCTAGCCGGGCCGATTCGGGAGTTTGTCGATGCAATAGGACATGAGGGAGTTATCGATAATTGGTTCTTCGTCCGGTATGGCGACCCTGATTCTCACATACGATTGCGCTTCCATGGTGAATCCAGTGTGTTGCTAACAAACCTTCTGCCAGTGCTTGGATCTTGGAGCCAAGCACTGGCTGCAGAAAGCCTTATTCACAAGCTTGTTATCGATAGCTATGAGCGGGAGATCGAACGGTACGGTGGTCTCGAGGGAACCCAAATTGCCGAGCGTATTTTTGGTGCTGATAGCGTCACCATCCTCGATGTGCTCGCGCTTGGGACGCAGCATCTCCTCGATCTTTCGCCCCGAGATGTCGCGATGGTGACGGTCGATGATCTATTAGTGGCGCTCGGGCTGCAGGCACCTGACCGGCTTGCTATATATCGTGGAATTCGACCGTGGCAGGAAAAAGCTTTCGCCGGTCAGATTGCGCGATTGCGAGATGCATTCCACGACCATCGCAAGGTCGCACAGCGACTCGTTGGGGATCGCGCGTGGCTTCGCGAGCAACCGGGAGGGCGTGATCTGGAACAATGCCTGCGAGATCGAGGACAAGCTATTCGTCCGCTCGGGGAACGGCTACGCACATTGGCCCAGCACAACGAGATGCAGATATCGCTGCAGTCGTTCCTCGATAGCTGTATTCATATGCACTGTAACCGCCTACTTGGACTCGACCGTTTGCGGGAGTTTGAAGTGATCTATTACCTTGAGCGTACATATGAGAGCTTGGAACGGTACGCCCCGAAGGGAATCTCGATACCGTAGTGGGCGACCCTTGCGAGAATCGGGATGATATAAGAACTTGCGAGAGTTAAGTCACACTAAGCACGATTACAGGCGGCGCTATGGGTAACTTCCATCGTGATTAGCTTTTACGGCCGTAAAGCGACTGCTAAGAACCAGGCTGGCCATCCATCTGACGCTGCCAGTAGGAACAAGGAAGCCAGGCACTTGCTGCGAATACTGCCGCGTGCATTGCGGCTCGTGTGGAAGGCGGCACCCGGTCTTGCTACTACTAATATCGCTGTAACGGTGCTGCAGGGAACGCTCCCTGCTGTTACGCTTTGGTTCTCTAAGGCCATTATTGATGGAGTGATTACCACACTCCGTGTGCAGAGTCACCGGCAGCCCACACATATCATACTCCTTATTGTACTCTGGTTCGTCGTACAGTTATTCAGCTCACTTCTCACGTCAGCGGGCCAGCTGCTTGCCGGCTTAGAGAGTGAACTTATCACAAATCATATCTCTATCCGATTGATGGAGAAGGCGAATACGCTGGATTTGAGTTACTTCGAGAACGCGCAGTTCTACGACAAACTAGAGAATGCGCGGCGCGAGGCGGGCTACCGGCCGAGCCAAATGGTAAACCAGATGTTCGGCTTGCTCCGTAGTACGGTAACGTTCATTTGCGTTATCGGTGTGCTGGCTTCGCTCTCGTGGTGGTTGATGCTGCTTATCATTGCAGTCTCGGTTCCGTCCTTCATGTACCAAGCCAAGTACAGCAGGCAATTCTTCGCCCTTCTGAATGGCCGCGCGCCGGAGCAGCGGAAACTGTACTATCTGGCTTACCTGCTGACGACGGACTCGCCGGTGAAGGAACTGCGGATCTTCGGCCTGCATGGCACACTCCTCGAACGGTATCGGCGGATCTTCGCGAAATTCTTTCGCGAGAATCGCGACCTCACCGTTCGACGGACAGCATCACAGTTTGCCCTCGGCGCGCTCGCGACAGTCGTTTCTGGCGCAACATACATCTATGTAGTACTTCAAGTCCTCGCAGGGCGACTTACGGTCGGTGGCTTGACACTCTATTATCAGGCATTCCAGCAGAGCCAACAAACCATTAGTGGAATTCTCTTCGGCCTTAGCACGCTCTATGAGCACTCGCTCTTTCTCAGCAACCTCTTCGCCTTCCTCGCCTACGCGCCGGAACTGCCGGTACGTGCCGATCCGTTGCCGGTACCGCAGCCGATCCGTGAGGGAATCGTGCTCGACCACGTCAGTTTCCGGTATCCGGGCACGGAGAAATGGGTGCTGGAGGACATCTCTTTCGCCATCCGGCCGGGGGAGACCGTCGCGCTCGTCGGGGCGAACGGCGCGGGCAAGACGACGCTCGTCAAATTGCTCACGCGGCTCTACGACCCAACCGAGGGAAGCATCACGATTGACGGCATTGACCTCAAGGACTTCGATCCGGCGGCGTTACGTTCTCGCGTCGGTGTCATCTTCCAGGACTATGTGAAGTATCAACTGACGGCGGGTGAGAACATCGGTTTCGGGCGCATCGAGGCGATTGAGGATAGCGGGCGCATCGAACGGGCGGCGGTCGAGGCGGGTGCGGACGCCGTGATCGCCGCCCTGCCGCAGGGATATGAGACGCCGCTTGGCCGCTGGTTTCAGGATGGGCAGGAGCTGAGCATCGGCCAGTGGCAGAAGGTCGCCCTCGCCCGCGCCTTCATGCGCGACGCTGATCTGCTGATTTTGGATGAGCCGACCTCCTCGCTCGATGTGCACAGCGAGTACGAGGTCTTCCGGGCGTTCGACGAACTGACGGAGGACAAGATGGCAGTGCTGATCTCGCACCGATTTTCGACGGTGCGGATGGCGGGGCGGATCATCGTGATCGAGGACGGGGTGGTGATCGAGGACGGCAGCCACGACGAATTGATTCTCAAGGGCGGCCGGTACACCGAACTCTTCAACATGCAAGCCGCCGCGTATCGCTGATTCCCAGCGTAACTTTTCGCCCGCTGCGACGACATAGATATTGGGAGGATCATATGTCACTCCCGCACCACGCGGCCGTGGCGGTGTCCCCGTCGCCCCGGCAAAACCACATCGCCAAGGTTGCGGCGATGGCCAGCAACAGCGAGAGAGCGAGCAAATCTATCATGATCGAGGAATAAGGCAGATGAACACACCGACTCAAAGTGTCAGCGCTCATTCCGGTCCTCGCGATGCCATCGCCCGCCTCGGCGAGCAGGTTCATATCGTCACCGTCGAGCAGTGCGTCTGGCTCGCCCTGTTCATTGGCGCCGTGCTCACCCGCTTCTGGGATCTCGGCAGCCGCGCGCTCCATCACGACGAAAGCCTGCACGCCTGGTTCTCCTATCAGTATGCCATCGGCAAGGGCTATCAGCACGACCCGCTGATGCACGGCCCGTTCCTTTTCCATCTCAGCGCCCTCATCTATGCCCTATTCGGCGCGACCGATGCGAGTTCCCGCTATGGCCCCGCGCTCTTCGGCGTCATCCTCGTCATGCTGTCGATCCTGCTCCGGCCGCTGATCGGGCGCTGGGGCGCGCTGATCTGTGGGTTCCTGCTGCTCATTTCACCGAGCATCCTCTATTACTCACGCCTCTTGCGGCACGACATTTACCTGATGACCTTCACCTTTCTCGTTCTCGTCGCCATCGCGCGGTACGTGCAGACGCAGCAAGGCCGCTGGGTCTTCGTCGGCATGATCGCGCTCGCGATGGCGCACGCGAATCATGAGGCGTCGTACATCATTGCGGTTCTCCTCGGGGCCTTTCTCTTCATTATCATTACGTGGCGCGTCGCGAAGTCCCTACTGATCGCGACGGTCGTCTATCTCGCGGCGGCGGGCGCGACACTCCTCGTACTGCCGAAGGTCTTCATGTGGGAGAAGTTGCCGAAAATCCCGTGGGACACACAAGCGCCGGGCGGGAGCGAGGTGACATGGGCGCACTGGGGGCCGTATCTCCGCACCATGCTCTTCAACCCGATGATTTTCTCGTTTCTGATCGTCACCGTGCTCTACCTCTGCACGGCGGTCTATATCCTCGGCACGCTCCGGCTGCGCGAGACGGAGCCGGGTACGACGCCGAACGACCGCCTCTTCGGCGGCTGGGGCATGACGACCGTCGTCGGCGCGTTCCACCGCCTGATTGCGGAGAAGCGCGTCCTCGTCGGCGCGGCGGGCATCGCCTTCTTCTTCTGGGCGCTCCTCTATTCGAGCCTCTTCACGAACATCGGCGGCATTTTCAGCGGCGCGTTCTACTCCGGCATCTATTGGGCCGGGCAGCAGGATGTCTTCCGTGGCGGGCAGCCGTGGTACTACTTCCTCTTTCTCTTCCCACTCTCCGGCCCAATTGCCTTCCTCTTCGGCATCGCGGCGGGTGGCGTGACGGTCGGGCGCTTCATTGTCTACGTACTCGGCAAGCGCGCGATGACGATCCGACTCTTCACCCAGGTGATGCTGCTCTGGTACGGGTTCGGGATGTTCGCCGTGCTCTCTGAGGCGGGCGAGAAAATGCCGTGGCTCGTCTGCCATATCATCCTCCCCTTCACGATTCTCTCCGCCTCACTCCTGGGTGAAGCGGTCGAGTACCTGACCGCCGCGTGGCGCGTGCCGACGCTGGCTCGCCTGCCCGCCTACGATCCCCGACCGGCGGGTGCGTTCGGCATCGTCGCCACCGCCCGCCCGACGCGCGCCGCCAGTCATGTCCGCGTCAGCCGCCGGTTGCTCGATAGCAGCGTGATAGGGTGCGTGATTCTCTTCCTGACGGGGTGGTTCTTCGGCGTCTCGCACATCTCCGCGAACCCGGCGGGCGATATTCGCCTGCTCCTCGTCGCCATGCCGGTCATTCTGATCGCCTTCTTCGCCGCCTATGCGATCCAGGTTGGCGCGAAGCGAGCGCTTGCAGCCGCTGCCATCGCGGTCGCGCTGCCGCTCGCCCTGTTCGAGGTCCACCTCGGCTGGCATCTCGCCTTTTTCGCCGGTGATGTGCCGACAGACATGCTCGTCTACACCCAAACCTCGCCAGACATCCCGATGATGATGCATGACATTAACCAACTGTCTCTTGAGCGGACTGGCTCGGAGGATGGACTGGAGATCTGGGATAGCGCGTCAACGACTTGGCCAATGAATTGGTATTTGCGTCAGTACATAATCGCTGGCAATGTTCGAACATTCGGTACTGGTGTCGCGGGACAAGTGGTTGGTGCCCCTCCGGAAACTAGTCCACCACCGGACGAAGTCGCGATTATCATGGTCGGAAACGATGACTTTGGTCCCTGGGAGGATCAGTACCTGCAGAACTACGAGCGGACGGACTACGCAATGCGCTGGTGGTTTCCAGAGGAGATCTACCGCAGTTTCACGTACTCCCCGCCT
Source organism: Thermomicrobiales bacterium (assembly GCA_051002645.1). Lineage (GTDB taxonomy): Bacteria > Chloroflexota > Chloroflexia > Thermomicrobiales > JALYUS01 > JALYUS01. The sequence goes on along the minus strand of JBPCMC010000187.1, from coordinate 9,315 downwards.
GCGCCCCGACCGGACTATCCTGGCCTGTGGAAGGTCAACGCATTCGGCAAGGAAGTGAAGCCGACGTGGAGTGACACGCTGAAGAAGGCTTGGCAAAGTATCCGCGCCCTTGCGGATCCACCCAAAACGACGGACGGCACACAAGGCAACGCAAACGCGGCTATCCAAAGCACCTCGCCTGCGCCAACAAATGATCTGTGGCGTTTCGTGGCACTGCGTGAACCACCACATGTGTTTGATCAACCATATGGATTCCACCTTTACGTGCGGAAAGATCTCGTGCGCGAATTCAATGGTTTACGCTATTGACTAAGCTCGACTATCGCCATGAGAGCATACGATGAATGAGTAGGGTATGCTCCTCACGACTCTGCCCGGACGTCTGGGCGGTGAGGGTGAGGAGATCGCGCTCGGCGCAAACATGCACGATGCGCAACCCGTGCCCGTGTGGGAAGAGAGCGGTGAGGCGCATGAGGAACTCCTTCTCGATGCCGTCAGCGATGCGAAGGAGTGTAGAGGGGGGGGCGCCCATTCACGCCGATTGCGGAAGAGCCAGGCAGCGATGCTCCGCAGGGCGATTTCCCGCGCCCCGGACCGTACACGCCCGCTCCGTTCCCCTTCTCGGTGCCGCCTGGGCCCCGCCGCGCCGACCACTATCCCGCTGACGCCAGCGAAATCCTCGGGCGTGGTGTTGTGTTCCTCGGGGACCCTGCGGCGTAACCTTTTCCTCGCATCTGCGACATACAGAGTAGCGAATGATCATAGCGCCGAAGAGTTGGGGGGACACATCGCGCGATGGAGACACTGAAGCACGAGCCACTGCGACCGCTCGGCACGGAGGAGATGCACCCACCCGTGCTCACACCCGCTCGCTTCGCGGCGTCATACCATATGTATGTCACGCCTCTCTGCCGCTACTTCTCTCAGCACACCGGCAACGCCGCCGATGCGGAGGACCTCACCGCCGCGACGATCAGCAAAGCGTTGGCAAGTCTCCATTCCTATGCGGGCCGGGGGACGCTCGCGGCATGGCTGTTCGGGATCGCGCGCCACACGCTGCACGACTTTCAGCAGCGGCGGGGGAATACCGTCACGCTCGACGCCATGGCCGCGTCGCTCGCCGATGCAACGCCGCTCCCCGAGCAGTCGGTCGTGGCACAGGAGCGATGGGACGACTTGCACGCGCACATCCGCGCCCTGCCCGCCAATCAGCGGGAAGCACTGACGCTGCGCTACTTCGGCGGGCTGCCGATCGCCGCGATTGCCGTCGTGCTCGACCGGAGCGAAGGAGCGGTCAAACTGCTTATTCATCGTGCGCTCACCACCTTGCGCACGCAGTACCGCCAGGAGGAACAGCAATGAAGCGCTTCAATCAGCGACCGGACGACCTGGCGCTCGCCGATGAACTGCATGCCATCGATGGGGCGGTTCGCCGGGCCGCACAGACGATTGTGCCGCGGCAGTCGTTCCTCGATGCTCTCGATGCCCAGGTGCAGCGGGACGCCACCGCACACATCATCGCCTTACCGATCACCAGGACCGCCGAGGCGATGGCCGCAGCGTCGCAGCGATTCCCCCGTGTGCCAAGCGCTCATCATGGCGATACACCGACGCCGATCCCCGACCATCCCGCAGTCGCTCTGCAACCGGGTCGCGCTGCACGCAGTCTCGGTCGCCGTGGTTTCCTCGTTGGCTCGGCAGTGGCAGCGACGAGCGCCGGCTTCTTCCTCGTGGAGCGCCGCCAGACTATCGTCGCCGATGTGGCCGCGACGCGGCAGGCCGGTCGCGCGTTGATCACCGCACAGACGGTCGCGGCCGCGCCACCCGGCACCCCAGCGACGAGCATGGCCACGCAACCGAGCACTCTCGATTTCTCCGCAGGTGCCATTGGCTGGGGATTGTGGGGTAACAACCCCGGCGACTACGCGATCGGGAGCGATCCGCAGGCGACGCCGCGCGGCACCGCTGCCGCATTTCTCCGTTCGAACGTGCCCGATCCGCAAGGATTTGGAATGCTCGCCCGCGCCTTCACCGCCGCGCCCTATCGCGGCACCCGCCTGCGCATGCGCGCCTTGGTGAAGACGGACGCCGTGGAGAACTGGGCAGGGATCTGGATGCGCGTGGATGGCCCAGACACGCCGACGACGCAGCGGTCGCTGAGCTTCGACAACATGCAGAACCGACCCATCAAAGGAACAAGCGACTGGGCACGCTATGAAATCGTCCTCACTGTCCCGCCGGAGAGCGTGGCGATCGCGTTCGGGATCCTGCTCCAGGGCATCGGAGAAGTCTGGCTCGACGATGTGCAGTTCGCCACCGTCGGCAGCGACGTACCGACGACGGGCATGGCGACCCAAGAGACCATGTGACGCACTAGAGATACGGGGGAGCGGGTGGAGCACCGAGCAGGTGGCGCAGAGACGACCGAAGATCATCCCCGGATGGGCGTACCGTCGCACGCCGACAGTGTGGCGGCCCCCCAGGATGCGTCATTGCTCGCGACGCACGCCATGCTGCCAGATCCCTCGGTCGAGATGCTCCTCTGGGTCGTCGTGATCCTGAGCGCGCTCCTCGCCCGTGTCGCGTCACTAACGAACAATGCCTTCGGCACGGCGGAAGCGCAACGCGCCTACGCCGCGTGGCAGTTCGTGGACGGCCAGAGCGCGCGGGTGGACGGCGCCCTCTGGGGTCCGCTTCCCTTTCTGATTAACGCCGTTTTCTTCTTTCTCTTCGGCGCGCGGGACGCGATTGCGCGGCTCGGCCCCGCCCTCGCGGGCGTCGCGATTGTGCCGATCTGTTGGTGGCTCCGGCCGTACTTCGGGCGCTGGGGCGCACTCGGCGTCGCGGCGCTGATCGCGCTCTCGCCAACCTTCGTCTACGGCTCCCGACATCTCTCCGGCGTCCCATACGTGCTGCTCGCCGCCTTCGCGCTCTTTCTCTGCGTCCTGCGCCTCGCGGACGAGCGTGCGACAACCGGCACACTCGCGGTTGCGGGGATCGCGATTGCCTTTCTGATCGGCTCCGGGCCATCCGGCCTGACGATGCTCGTCGCCTTCGCCTTTGCGCTGGCGATTCTCGCCCTCCTCGACCAGCCCGACCTGCAGACCGGCGAGCGGCACGGCGCGCTTCGCAGTATCGGCGCGCACCTCCGGCAAGTAGACCGGCGCATCTGGTGGAGCGTCGTCGCGCTCGTCGGATTGCTGTTACTCGCGGCGTGCAGTCTCTTTTTCACTGATATTGTTCATCTGCCGAGTACGCTTGGCTCACTGTTTGGCCGCTGGTGGGACGATCTCTTCGCCACCACGCGCAATCAGCCGTGGTATTACTATCTCCTGACCGCCTTCGTCTACGAGCCGTTCATCGGCGTCGCCGCGATCATCGGCATCCTGCTGATCGCGCGCACCGCCGCGCCGCGACCGCTGGCGATGACGCTGCCGCTCACCTGGCAGTTGGTAGCGCTCGTCCTTTTCTCGCTCAGCGGCGGCAAAGCGCCGGAGAACGCGGCGATGATCCTGCTCGCCCTCGCACTGATCGGTGGGACGGCAATCGAGTGGGCGGCGGAGCGGCTGCGCGGTGGCTGGTTCTGGCGCGAGCGTGGCTGGATGCTCGGCGTGGCGGCATGCATTCTCGCCCTCGCCGTCGCGCAGTTCATCCGCCAGTTACTGGACGTCAGCCGCTCGGCGGCGTGGGTCGCGACAATTCTTGTCGTCATTGCCCTGCTCCTCGTCGCAGGCTACGCAACGATGACGCTGATCAACGCGCAGGGGACATTCCGTGCCAGTACCGCGCTTCTGACGACCTTGCTGGCGCTCTCCTGCATGATGGCAGTCCGCGCGATGAGCGACGCGACCTTCAGCCATCCGGCGGACGGCCACGAACTACTCGCCGATGGGACGGCGGCGAGCGTGACGCCCTTTGTCGAGCGGGTGCAACGCATCTCGATTGACCTGACGCGCAACGACCGCACGCTCGATCCGGCGACGGGTGACCGGCACAATATCGGCGGCGGCAACGCGCTCGCCATCGGCGTCGATCCGTCGCTCGAATGGCCGTTCCGCTGGTACTTCCGCGACTTCCCGAACTTTACGGTCGCGGATGCACAACCGTTGGCGGCCGGACGCCCCCTGGAAGCGGACGGCACCCTCCGCACCCGCATCCTGATCGTGCCGAGCAGCGCCGACGCGCAGATTGCCCCGCTCGTGATGAGCTTCAGCAAGACGAGCAGCCCGGCGACGGTCAGCCCCGCCGGAGCGTACCGCGCGATCCACCTGCGTGACCTCCCGCACATCGTCGTGAGCGGCCGCAGCTGGGCGAACGCGCTGAGATATATGGTGCTGCGTCGCACCACCGAGCCACCGACGGTGCAGGATCTGACACTTTATATGAACAAAGACGCGGCGGCGCGCGTGCTCGCGGGGAGTGGTCAGCCGCTCCCGCCGAACAACCTCTTCGACCGCGCGGGCAAGGGCGCGGCGGCCGGCCAGTTCGACGCCGCGCGCGGCATCGTCATCGGCCCGGATGGCACGATCACGATTGTTGACCAACTGAATTACCGCGTGCAGCAGTTCACGCCGGACGGCATCTTCTTGCGCCAGTGGGGCGGCATCGGCATGGCGCCGGATACGTTCGGCAAGCCTGTGGGTGGCCTCGGGTTCGGCCCCACGGGACTCGCGATCGCACCGGACGGGACGATCTTCGTCGCGGACACTTGGAACCATCGCATCGCCGTCTTCACGCGCGTTGGCAAGCCGCTGCGCCAGTGGGGCAAGTATTTCAACGGGCAGGAAAACCCCGCCGCCCTCCCACAGCACACAGCGGAGTTCTACGGGCCGCGCGGCATCGCCATCGCGCCGAATGGACTCCTCTACATTACCGACACGGGCAACAGCCGTATCCTCGTCTTCGACAAGACCGGCGCGTTCGTCCGCACCTTCGGTTCGTTCGGCACGGGCGATGGGCAGATGGACAATCCGGTCGGCATCGCCGCCCGCGCCGATGGCACGATCGCCGTCGCGGACACGAACAACGCCCGCGTGCTCCTCTTCACCGCCGACGGCGCGTATCTTGGGGCAGTGCCCGTCCCGGATTGGGCGACCGTCAAGGGATTGGAGGCGTATCCATGCTTCCTGCCGAACGGGAACCTCCTCGTCCCCTCCCCGACCACGAACCAGCTGATCGAGATGACGATACAGGGGCAGACTGTCCGCGGCATTACCGGCAACACCGGCGACCTCCACAAACCGGTCGCCGTCGCCGTCACGCCCGACGGCGCCTCCGTATACGTCGTCAATGATGACACCAACACCGTGGTGCGCGTCAATGCGCGATAGACGCGGATGCCCCGAGCGCGGGGGGTGATAGCCATGATGCTACCGATGCTTCACGGTGAGGAAACGGGGGAGGTACTACCAACGCACCGCTTGCAGCGCCTCCTCCTCATCACCGCTCTCGTCATCATCCTGGTGGCCGCCGTGTTCATCCTCTACCTCCCGGCGTATTGGGCGGGTTCACTGATTCCCCAGGCCGATGCCGGTGAGTATGCGGTGGCCGCGGACAATCTCGCGCATCTCCGCTCCAATCACCTCACCCTACTGCATCACCCCTATCCGTCGCGTTACCCCTTCGGGTTCCCTCTTCTGCTCGCTCCTCTCTACTGGCTCCCCCACGCCACGCTCGCCAACGGCATCTACGGCGTCCTCATCGCCGCTCTCGTCGCGGTCTGCGCCCTCTCTGTCCTGACCCGCGCCGTGAGTGGCCGATTCGCGGGCGTGATCGCCGCGCTGTCGTTTCTTCTGACGCCGACAGTGGTGATCTTCAGCCACTATCTGCTCAGTGAGGTCGCGTCGCCGGCGCTCGTCGCGCTCAGCGGCCTCTTCCTCTACCGCGCAACCACGAGTGACGTGCGCCAATGGCGGCTCTGGTGGCTCGTCCTGCTCGGTGGAGTAACCGGTCTGGCCGTGCTGGTGCATCTCACGAACCTGCTCCTCCTCCCCGCCCTTGCCCTCGCCCTGTTCTTGAACAGCCGCATCCGGGCAGATGGCAGACGTGCCCTTCTCGCCGTGGCGGCCGCGCCCAGCCTGGCCCTCCTTGCTCTCGCGCTCTACGACAAACTGACGTTTGGGGGCGTCACCGCGACGGGTTATCGCTTCTGGCGTCCGGATTGGTATCGCTCACTCCACACGACGTTCGCCTTCTCGTATGCCGTCCATCGCCATCTGATGGTAACGAATGGACCGCTCACGGCCTTCGGCAACATCGGCTACTATGCGCACTTCTTCATCACCCTCGTCCCGTCCCGTTGGCTGTCTCTTCCGCTCGTCATCGGGCTGATCGCGCTGCTCCTCGACCGGCGCCCTGCCGTACGAACGCTCATGGTTTTCTCCCTCACCTTCAGCCTCCTCACGCTTGCTCTCTACAGCGTCTACTTTTTTCAGGGCATCCGGTTCCTCCTGCCGCTCGTGCCGTTCATGGCGTGTGCGATCGGTCGCGGCAGCGCCATCGGTCACCAATGGCTGATCGGGCGAGCTGCATCGAATCGCGTCCTTCGGCTCGGTGGTATTGTGAGCGGTCTCGCCGTGAGTGGGCTCACCGTGCTTGGTCTCGTGCTCGGCGTTCGCCCCGCACTCCAGGAGTCCTATCTGTATCAGCGGTTCGTGCGAGACAATCGTGTGCCGTTTCCCGCTCACGTCGAGGCCGAGACGATGGCGCTCTATGGAACGGTCGCACCCCCAGGGAGCATCGTGGTCACCGATCTCTTCGTGCCGGTCTTCGAGGCGCTGCCGGTCGGGAAACGAACGATGATCGTCCCGGTCCACTGGCCCGGCTACGAGAGCGACGTCGCGCCACCGAAGATGCTTCCCAACTTCACCCAGCGTGAGGAGCGCGCAAAAGTCGATGCGGCGATTGCCGCAGGCACGCCGGTGTTTACGGATGCCTATACGATGCGATTAGAAGGAGGGCTGAACGGGTATCACCTGGTGCTCGTTGCGCGGGGAGTGCGCGATCGTGCTTTCGTCGCGGTTTATCGGCTCGAACGGGCGCAAGAGGCCAGCGCACCGTGAGCAGGGGTGACGCGCATATCAACGAAGGTATGCCTCTCGCCGTGCACGATAGTAGGCATGGCGCAAGTCTTCATACTCGCACCGCCCCCAATCACGGTTACTCGCCGTCCAATCGGCAGCGTCCATCGTGTCACTCCTCCCCGTTCAGCGATTCGTCGGTGATCCAGTGCAGGCCGACGGGCATCCGGTCGTGGTCTTCCCGGTAGCGGAGGCTCACCGCCAACACCCCGCACAGCGGGCGCGGGAGATCGAGCGGACGCCAGAGTGGGAACCCTACGGGGTGCCCTCCCCGCGCATCATCGGGGCCGAGGAGGGCGGCGACAAGCGCCCGCGCCACGTCTAGCGCCGCCACGCTGTGTTCTGCCGCGAATTCGCACGCCGCCTCGGCGCGCAGCAGTTGGCGGTCATCCACGCCCCATTCGCCCGTGATCGTCAATCGGTCCATCGCCATCACCCACCTCCGTCGCCGGTCGCATTGGCGAGGGGCGCGATCCACCCCTCGCCGCGCTTTTCGTCTCTGCGGTCAACCCGCCGCGTCGCCACGCGCCTCGTTTCCCTCGATGGCAACGATCAGCCGGTGCGCCACCTGCTGGATCGCCGCGAGGTTGCGCCGCACCACCGCCACGTCGCGCGCCCAGTGCGCCACATACCCAAAACTGTAGCCGCTCGTATCGAGGTCGAAATGGGACAACACGGTGTACGCCGCCCCCTCCGCCACCGTCTCGGCGTCCTCCCACCGGCCGCCCCCGCAGTGGTCGGCGGCGAAATGGGCCGCCTCGTGGACGAGCGTCTTCAGTTCCGATACGCCGGTGAGGTCGCGGTGGATGGCGATCTCGCGGGTACGCGGCAGGTAGTAGCCGTTCGCCCGCCCCGTCTCCTTCCACACGAGTGTCACTCCCTCCCGTCGCAACCAGCCGGTCAGTTCCTCGCGGACAACCTCGGCTACCGTCACATCGCCGGTGAGCGCACCATGGATCGGCGGCACCGCAAGCGGTTCCCCTTCCGTCTGGTCAATGTCCCAGACGTACCCGATACCCCAGCCCGTGACGATCTCCTGTTCCTGCCCATCGTCCTCCGCCGACGCGACGCGGGCACGATAGGGGACGACGATGCGGATACCTCGCTCGCCCTTCCTGACCTGCCGCCCCAGCGCCTGCCATGCCCGGTACCCGGCGACGTGAGAGGCGTCGCACCGCTGGGCATGGATCATCGCAACGTTGTTCGGTGAATACATGTGGAAGCGGGCGAGCGTGGCGAGATAGCGAGCGAACTCCTCGCCGTCGAGGATGGCGGCGATGCCCCGTTCCAGTGTCGCCAGCGCATCCTGCATCTTCTCGTCGCGCCTACTCGCCTCATCGCCACCAGCGGATGCGGCCATACGGCGGGGCGTCGGTGTCCGGTGCGGTGATCCAGTCGTCATCATCTTCTTGCTCCTCAATACCATCAGTCCAATCGCGCATATCCTGGAATTCGGTGCGGCTCACGTCCGGCAGGTGCAAACGGTCGCGGGTCGCACACTCGCAGCGGTATTCAGCCCAGAGATCGCCGGGAAGTCGCCCGCTCGAAGGGGTGAGCGTATGCCGCAGCGTTGCCGGCCACCTGCTCCGACTAGTCGGGTGCATAGTCAGCGGTATGTGTTCTCTTGCGGATGCTGCCGCGCCGTTCAGCGCGAGCGCAGTCTGCGTGTAGGGCATGGCAATGCCTCCCGTTCGCTCCATCGTGGTCAAAGGGGATGGGTGGGGGACGGCTCTGCACCATCCCCCTATGGGCGTTATGCCGCCGCGACCTCACCGGGGAAGGTGACGGGATGGACGCAGCGCATCCGGTCGAGCCGGAAGGTCTGCGTCCGCTGGCGGAAGGTGCAGTACGCCTTGCACGCGACGTAATGCTCCTCGGTCAACATCACGGCACTGGGGTAGAGGGTGCGGGCCGTCTGCTCGTGCTTCGCGTCCGCGTAAAGCACCGTCACCGCCCCGCTCTCCATCAACGCCGTCACGAACGCTTGGATGGTGTCGCGGGTCGCGAGCACGCCGTCCCCGTCCTGATGGTTGTGCCACGAGTAGGTGACACCATAGAAGGCGCGGACGGCATAATCGGCGGTCTGGGGATCGGTCTCCGGGGTGATGATGCGGGGAATCTGGACGGTTGTCGGGACGGTGAAGGTGACGTACGCTGTGCTCGCCATTGGGGTGACTCCCTCTGGTCAGCCCCGGCGATGGTGGTACATCGGCTGGGGCATTTCCTGTGTCAGTGG
>JBPCMC010000186.1:0-5057 GCA_051002645.1 Thermomicrobiales bacterium | reverse complement strand
CGCCAGCAGCGGCAGAAAGGCATTCCAGCCCGCCGCCGCCGCCAACGCCATGCCCAGAACAATATCCATGCACCCCTCCGCGCATGTCCGAACGAATTATCACGCGCGCAGTATGGTTGCACACGGGCATGAGCGTCAAACCTTCATTGATCGTGATTGATGCACAATGGGACAGGCAGATGAATGACTCAACGCCGACGATGACATAGTCCTGATTCACCGAAAACAGCAGTCGCGCGTCATTGCTCCGTGCGGAGGGCGGTCGTGCGGAGTCAGCGAGAACGCCGGAAGATCGCAGGCCAGATGTTCCGGTCGGCTCGCCCGGTGAAGACGGTGAGGGCGGCCGGGACGCCGAAGGCGAGCAGCAGGAGACCGAGGATCATCGTCACCACGCCGAAATGGAGGAACGCCAGCACGCCGCTAGCGATGATGAGGAAGGACGCCGTGACGTTGAACAGGAACCACGCGACCCGCTTCCCGCGTGTCGTCGGATGCTGCCGCGCCTGCTCGTCCAGCGTATCCACTTCCTGCCGTTGGAGATCGGCGAGCGCCTGCGCACGTCGCTGTGCGTCCGCAACGCCAGTCGGCCCGATGCGGTTATTGCCCCAACTAAACATGGCGCGTTCCCTTCTCGATTGATGACGCCTCTATCGGTAACTTGTAACTTTCATACGTGTCACTACGATACCTCCATAAGCCAGCGAAGTCAAATTGTCGTGCCGCTCGTAAGCTGTCGATCTTCCCGTCTGTCGGCGTACGTCGTCTTATAGGCTTGTATGTTCACGGAGTGAGTCCGGCAGGCCGGGGAGACGATCAGTTGCGAGTGTCATGTGATAGCGGTCGCGCGCGATCAGCCAGAAGACGACGGTGATGAGGTGGACGCGACGATAGGTCGCGCCCGCCTCCACCGGCAGGAGCGCATCATAGGTGACGAGCCAGTCGGTCGCTGCGGCGGCGTCATCGTCGATCACTGCGAGGACGTAACGCGCCTTCGGATAGGCCATATCAAGGCTGGCGCGCGCGTCATCCGGCACGCTCGTCAGCGGGGCGAGCAGTTTACGGGCGCGCGCGTCGTTGCCCCGGCTCGCACCCCAGAGGGCGAGGCCGTGCTGCACGCGATGGGCGAGCGTGTTGCCCTTCTGCTTGATGACGGCATCGAGCACCTGCGCGAGCGGTTCGAGGCGCTTGGCGACATCGCCGCCCGCAAGATAGGCGTCCGCGATCAAGTCCGCGTTGTTGCCGACATATTCGTCCGGCAGCGCCTCATAGGAGTGGACGCGATCGTGCAGGCCGCGCTGGAAGCCGCGCTCCAGATAAGGCGCGATCCGCTCCACCGGGAAGCCCGCCGCGAGATAGGCGCGGGCCGCATCCCGGCAGCGCCACGAGGTCAGGTCGTAGCGGGCGAGATCGTACGAGAGCATATCCAGCGCGCGGCGGGCGGCATCGAGCGCCGCCGCCTCGCGCGACGAGGGTTCAGTCAACGTGCATCGCTCCAGTCCAGCTGTCCGAGGCGTCACCACGGCTCGCCACAAAGATCGATCGTCCCGTCCGCAGGCGCGGGCGAGAGGATCGGCAGTACCATCGGCAGATTTGCCGTGAACGAGATGATCCCGTCGGGCTGCTGCACGAGCAGCGTCCCGTCGAACCGCTGCCACCCTTGCCGCTCGTAAAAAGGTACGGTGGGCGGCAGGCAGACGAGCAGCGCGAAGGCGACGCGCAATTCGTCCGTGAAGAAGCGCACCGCTTCCCGGATTCCGCTCGATGCGTATCCCTTGCCGCGTGCGTCGGGGTGCGTCTTGACGCCGCCGATGCCGCCGATCTGCACGCGGGCACCGTCCACAAGTACGGTGCGGGCGAGCACGCCGACATGCGAGACGAGCCGCTCCGCGTCGTCCCAGACACGGATGCTCCACTCGGCCTGCGCCCATGTGACCCGCATCGCGGGGAGTGAGGCGATCACTGCCGGGGTATATACGGCGACCGTCAGCGCGCGGAGCGCCTCGCGGTCTGAGGGCGCGAGCGCATCCACCCGTGTAATATCAGTACGCATGAGGGGGTTCTCCATTGATTGGCGCCTCGTCTGCCTCCGGTATCATAAACAGAGCCATCTGACTGCCCGCCGCGATGCCGAGCAGCACAAGACCGACACCCCAGAGAATCCGCGTGCTGACCGGCGACGCGGCATAAAACTCGTACGCGGGGAGCAGGGAGGCGAGTCGGTCGCCGAAGCCGCCGAGCCAGTGCGTCAGGAGATTATTCTTGCTGTCCGGCTGGTTGTAGAGCCATTGCGGCTGCCGGAGCCAGCCCGCCGTCCAGACGAGCCCCCAGGCACTGACGATACCGAGCAGCAACGCCGCGCCGCGTGGTCGCGCGCGGGCGGCGGATTCCCACCACCACGCGAGCGGCAGGGCGAGCAACGGCAGCGCCGCCGTCCAGTAGCGCGCCGCCGGCCCCCACTCCCCCCACCAGACGATATACGCGCTGATGATCGCCGCGTACGGCACGAGCACAAGCAGCAATGCGCCGCCGTTCACCAGGTGCTCGCGGGTGTACAGGACGAGCGCCGCCAGCGCGAGCAGATAGACGGGCGCGACAATCAGCAATCCCCATTGCGCGTCGAGCAGCGAGCCGAAGAAGCCGTTGATACCGCCGCTGACCGAGTTGAATCCCGCGTGGTCATGCCGATTCGGGACGGGATAATGGTAGAAGACGAGCGAGTACGCCTCGAAGAGCGCGAGCAAGACGCCCGCCAGGATGATCGCGACGAGCGCCGGGCGCCAGTTGGCCCGCAAGTGTCGCCACGCGAAGATCAGCGCGAGCCCTGCGACGACCGGCACGAATCGCGCGTGCAACCACGGCAGATACCCCGTGCAGAGGCCGACGAGCGCCCATTGCCACGGCGCGTTGCGTGCTGCCAGCAAGCGCCGAACAGCGTAGGTGAGCATCAGGGCGGCGGGCATCTCCGGGAAGATCAAAAAAGCGTACGTCGCCAGCGGCACGCTCGCCATCAGGATCGCCGTGAGGATCAGCGCGCGATGGCGGGCGGCGACGGTGCGCGCGAGTAGATAGATATTCGCCGCCACGCCCGCTGCCATCAGATTGTAGAGGAGCACGACGCCCGTCCGGCCCCGGAGCGCGAAGGGCGCAAGGATCAGGACGGGGATGCCGAGGCCGTGCTTCGAGTAGAGGCCGGTGCGAAAGGTCTGCGAGGCGTGGGGCGGCAAATCCGGGGAGATGCCCGGCCAGCCCTGCCAGGTACGCGCGAGCGGATAGGAGGGGTAGAAGCGCAACCAGTCGCGGTTGGCGAAGTTGTTCGTCTCGTCGATGTCGTGGTCATGGAGGAGCGAATAGGCGGTCATCAAGTAGAAGGGCTCGTCGCCCGTCACCGGATCGAGGCGCGTCGTGATGCGCGGGATGCAGGCCGCGAAGATCGCAAATGCGGCGATGAAGACCGCCAGCATCAACCGCGTCTCGCTGATCGTCGCCAAGCGAAACCGGCTGCGGAGATCGGGGCGAACCGCCGTGGTCATCGGCGGCTCCGGGCGACGACCGCGCCGTAGATCGCTTCCACGGCCCCGGCCTGCGCCTGCCACGTCTGCTCCCGCCACGCCTGCTCCCGCGCCGCGTCGCCGAGCGCCCGTGCCCGCGCCGGGTCGTTGAGGAGGCCGACCAGCGCGTCTGCAAGCGCGTCGGTATCGCCAGGCGGCACGAGCAGCCCCGTCTCGTTGTGGCGGATGGCGCTCGCGTTCTCGCCGACCGCCGTCGCGACAATTGCTTGCCCGGCGGCGAGCAGATCGAGCGTCTTCACCGAGCTCTTCGCGCGGTTGATGAGCGTGTCCGCGAAGGGGACGACCGCGACGTCCGCCGCGCGGATGTACGCGGGCACATCGGCAAATGGGACGAGCCCCGCCGATACGACCGCGTCACGATGCGCCGCCAGCGCGCGCGCCACGGCGTCATCCTCGCCGTGCAGCCCGCCGCCGACGATCAGCAAGCGCGCCTTCGGCAACGCGGCACGCACGCGACCGAACACGTCGGCGATCAGCGCGGGCGGGAACTCGACGAAGCGCGTGTACAAGAGCAGCGTCGGGCCATCCACCCCAAGCCGCTGGCGAATCTGGGCCGCCTCCGTTGCGATGCGGGCCTCGTCGCGCCACGCAGCATAGCGCGCAGCATCGAGGGCATTCGGCAGATAGGTGACGCGCGCGGGCGGGACGCCGAGCCCCCACTGCTGCGTTTCGAGCGCCCGGCTCGCGACGGTGACGTGTGCGGCGTGGCGCGGTAGCGACCGCTCCTGCCAGGCGAAGAGGCGCTGCTGCATCGGGGAATACAGCCCCCGGTCGTTCCAGCCGCCCGCGCCTTCCCAGTCGTCGGTATCGAGGACAACCGGGATGCCGCGCAAGAATGGCATGACGAGGCCGGAATACCCCTTCGGCTTGAAGAGATGGACGACATCGGGGCGCGCATCGCGCACCGCCGCCCGTAATGCCGCCATGATGGTGGCTGTCCGCAAACGCGCGGGTACCGCCGTGTTGACGACGCGGACGCCGCGATCATCCCACACGCGCCCGGCGTCCTCCGGGTGATCCCACGGCGGCACGATGATCGTCACCGCGTGCCCACGCGCCGCCAGTTCCTGGCCGAGCGGCAGGGCGCGGTAGGTCATCGTCGCCTTCGGCTGCATCCCGAACCCGCCGAGCAGGACAACCCGCAACCGTGGTGTTGTACGGTCGGTAGCGATCTCTGTCGGTGTGGCGGGCGCGACCGTCTCAAGCATACCCCGGATGATACCACGCACCGACTCAGGCAACGGGGCGAAAACGATTGAACCACAGAGACACAGAGAGCACAGAGAGCACAGAGGGATATAATGTTTGTATGCAGTTGAGAGTGATCGGGCCAGGTGTTGCGTGGGCAGATCAGCGGAAGGTACTAGATAACCTGCACAGTAAGCGGGGAGATGATCTGCCCCCTCCCCGTACCCTGCTCTCACGTCGTGATCCGCCAGTTCGTCCGGTTCACCAGCCCCGCTACCGCCCGGTTACGCGCCGTCATCC